>DASXRW010000158.1:0-3146 GCA_036506355.1 Burkholderiales bacterium | reverse complement strand
CATCACCTTCACTTCGGAATAGAGCCAGTCGCCGGCCTGGGTTGCGGCCAGGTACTCCACCGCCAGGTCGATGGTCACGAAGTTCCTGCTCTGGCCATCCTCGCTTGCCGCCACGCAGGCATAGCCGAGCGCGATGTCCGCGAGCGTCGCGAGGATCCCGCCATGCACTGTGCCGCGCGTATTGCAGTGCTTGCGCTCGGCGCGCACCGCGAGCACCAGGCCCGCGCCCTCGCCGCGCGCGTACACCGGCCCGATCATCTCGATGACCGGGCTCGTGCGCTCCAGGGGCTTAAAGCCGTTGGGAACCAAGGGGTACGAAATCGTACTCGCCCATACCTTGCAGCACGAGAAAGGTTACGGACTGCCTGCCGCCATTGGTCACCAGATGCGGCCGGCGTGGCGCCGCGGTGAAGGTCTGGCCGGGAGCGAGGCGCACCTCCTCCTTCGGCTGCTGCAGAAAGATGCGCAACTCGCCCTCGAGCACGTAGAACGTGTCGGCGACGTTGTTGTGGTAATGCCAGGGCACCTTCTGCGTCGGCGAGAGCTGCAGCTCGGTGATGCGGAAGCCCGGCCGCGCCGCGTGCTCGGCGCGCCGCTCGACTTCGTAGAGGTGGCTCGCGTCCTTGATCGCTTCCATCGGCCCTCCTACAGGCTCGCCATGCGCACCAGCTCGGCGCGGCTTGCGCCGTAGAGCGTGGGGTACGCGCTTTCCGGGTCCGGCGAATCGTACAGCTTGAGGAAGGTCTCCATGCCGCCGCGCGCCACCAGGAGCTTCACGAAGCGGTAGGACGCGACGTAATACATGCGGCGGAAGTGACCGCCCTGGGTCACCTCGGGCGGCGGCGGCCGCGTGGTGCCGAGGTACTCGGCCATCACCGGCTCGATCGCTACGTTGTTGTTCTCGCCCTCGTGCGCGCCGACCGCCGCGCCGGGATGGATCTGCAGCGCGAGGTAATCGGCGATGCCTTCGCGCAGCGTGTGGCTCGAATAGCGCCAGGTGAAGAGGTGCGCCATCTCGTGCGCGTAGGTGGCGTTGCCGCCGCGCAGCGCGCCCTGGTAGGCGCGGCGGTTGAGGAAGAGGATGCCGCGCGGATCCTGCGGATGGCCGTAGCCGCCCCAGACGTGCGACGGGCCCTGGAAGTCGGCGACGTAGATGCGGATCTTCGGCCCGAGGGTCGCGACGTCGAGCTTGCGGCCGATAAGCATCTCCAGGCGCTGGTACGTCTTGTCGGCCAGATCCAGGAAGGAGCGCTCCACCGCCATGCCGCGCTGGTAAATCTCGATGCGCTCGCTTGCGGCAACGAGTCGCGCCTGCTCGACGATTTCCCGGTCCTGATCGCGTCCCCGCTGCGCGGTCGCCAGCGAGCTGGCGAAGACGAGCGCGAGAAGGGCGAGTCTCAGTCGGGGACGCAGAGGTACGTGAGGACCGAGACCCGGCGGCCGACGAGGCGCACGCGCACCGTATCTTCGGCGCCGCTGAATTCGATGGTCGCGGTGCTCTTCAGCGCCTTGGTGTCGACGTCGCCGACGCGCGGCGGCAGCGCGTGGCCCTGACGGAACGGTCCGGCGATCTTCCACTGCGGGCTGCGGATTTCGGCCGAGACGACCTGGTACTTCTCCGGGTCGTTGCTGTAGATGACCACGCCGAGGCGCAGACCGTTGAACAGGAGGTCGCGGTAGCTCGCCTTGTACTGGCCGAGATCCTGCTCGCGCAGCAGCTTCTCGCCCTTCAGCGCGCCGATCTTGCGCAGCTCGCCATAAGTCTCCGGCAGCTTCAGGCCGTAAGGACCGGAATCGCACGAGATCTTGTCGACGAAATGCGAAATGTCGCCCCGGCCCATAGCCGGAGACGCGGCCGGCAGGGCGAAGAGGCAGAACAGGCAGGCGCTGAGCAGCTTCACGGCCTGCAATCCTGACACATTCCCTTTACCCCCGCCCGTGACACCCCCGGCGCGGCCTATAGACCGTTGTTACCGGCGCTTGAAGTCGTTTTCCCGCTTGAGGTCGCTCTCCACCTGGATGCGGCTGCGCTCGTAGACGATCTCGCGTCCCATGGCGTTGCCGGCATAGGCGAGGCCGTTGCGCGTGGGCGTGAGCGTGCAGCGCACGCTGTGCGTGCCTTCGCCGATCACCACTTCGATCGCCTCGGGCCGCTTGTTGAAGACGGTGACTTCGACTTCCTGGCGCGTGCTGGTGAGGCGGACCTTTATTTTCTCGATCTGCACTAGGCGGCGAGGCGCGCCTTGAGCATCGGCGCGACGATGTCGGCGGCGTTGGGCGCGGCGAAGAGGTCGCCCTGGCAGACGCGGCAGCCGGCCTCGGCGAGGAACTCGCGCTGCGCGTGGCTCTCGACGCCTTTCGCCACCACCTCGAAGTTCATGCCGCGCGCGAGCGCGATCAGCGCCTTGGCGAGGCCGGCGCGCTCGGCATCGGCGGGCACACCGGCGATCAGCTTGCGGTCGATGCACACAGAGCTTGCGCGCAGCCGCTGCAGCGTCGGCAGCGACGCGTAGCCGGTACCGAAATCGTCGACCGAGAGGCGTGCGCCGCGGTTGGTGATTGCCATCAGCGCCGCTTCGAGCGAATCGGACACCTGGCGCACGACCGACTCGGGCACTTCGATGAGCAGCGATTCGGCGGGCAGCCCGCTCGCGTCGAGCGCCGCCTGCACCTGCTCCGCAAACCGACCGTCGCGCAGCTGCCGCGAAGTCACGTTCACCACCACGCTGAGCGGCGAGATGCCTTCATCGATCCAGCGCCGGCCCTGGATGCAGGCTTCGCGCAGCGCCCAGGCGCCGATCGGCACGAGCAGCCCCGTGTCGTCGGCGAGGGGCAGGAACGACTCCGGCGCGAGCACGCCGTACTTGGGGTGGCGCCAGCGCAGCAGCGCCTCGGCGCCGACCACCTGCCGCGTGGCGATGTCGATGCGCGGCTGGTAGACCAGGAACAGCTCGCCGCGGTTGATGCCCTGGCGCAGCTCGTCGACCAGCGCCGCGGCGGCCGCGGCGTCCTCGTTCAGCATCGCCGAGAAGAACTGGTAGCCGTTGCGGCCGAGCTCCTTCGCGCGGTACATCGCGAGGTCGGCGAGCCTGAGCAGCGTCGCCACGTCGTCGCCGTCCTGCGGCACGCAGGCGATGCCGATGCTC
>DASXRW010000157.1:0-4185 GCA_036506355.1 Burkholderiales bacterium | reverse complement strand
CCTGCGCGAGTCGCTGCTCGGCCGCATCGCCCCGATCACGCCGCAGCTCATCCTCTGCTACATCGCCGAGCGCGTGCTCGGATTGCCGAAGTCTTATTAGACGCGCGCATCCCGTCGTCTATCTCGTCCTCATCATTCCGTTCGGGGTGATGAGCGGCTATGTCAGCGTGACGCTCGGCTACCTGCTCGCGCAGGCGCAGGTCAACGCGCAGGGCGTCGCGGCGCTCGTCGCGGTGTTCTTCGTGCCGCAGACCTGGAAGTTCCTGTGGGCGCCGGTCGCCGATCTCACGCTCACGCGCAAGCGCTGGTATCTCCTCTCGGCTGCGCTGTGCGCTGCCGGCTTCCTCGGCCTCGGCGCCGTTGCGCCGCAGGAGAAATCGCTGCCGCTGCTCAGCGCCGTCGCTTTCGGCGCGAGCCTCGCGACCACCTTCCTCGCCATGTCGGTCGAGAGCCTGATGGCGTACGGCACGGGCGAGGCCGAGAAGGGGCGCGCCGGCGGCTGGTTCCAGGCGGGCAACCTCGGCGGCACCGGCCTCGGCGGCGGCGCCGGGCTATGGATGACGCAGCACTTGCCGCAAACCTGGATAGCGGCTGCGGTGCTCAGCGCGGTATGCCTCGCGTGCTGCGCGGCGCTCGCCTTCATTCCGGAGCCGCCGGCCGCACCGCGCGCGGCCACCGTCATCGGCAGCGTGCGCGAGGTGCTGCGCGATCTGTGGACAGTGGCGCGCTCGAGGCGCGGCTTTCTCGCGCTCCTGATCTGCTTCCTGCCGATCGGCACCGGCGCGGCGACCAACCTGTGGGCCGCGATCTCGGGGGATTGGAGCGCGTCGGCCAACACCGTCGCGCTCGTGACCGGCGCGCTCGGCGGCATTGCGTCCGCCGTCGGCTGCCTGGTCGGCGGCTATCTGTGCGATCGCATGGACCGCAAGAGCGCGTATTGGGTGTTTGGCCTCGCCCAGGCGCTCTGTGCGGTGGCGATGGCGATGGCGCCGCGCACCGAGCCGATGTACGTCGCGTTCGTCATCCTCTACTGGTTCATCACCGGGCTCACCTACGCGGCGTTCTCGGCGGTGGTGCTCGAAGCGATCGGGCTCGGTGCCGCCGCCACCAAGTACAACCTGTTCGCCTCGCTTTCCAACACGCCGATCGCGTACATGACGCTGGTCGACGGCTGGGCCCATACGCAAGGGGGCGCGGGCGCCATGCTCGAGGCCGAAGCGGCAATATGTCTCATCGGGATCCTCGTCTTCATGGCGAGCGCTGCCGCGGCGAACAAAAACTCACGCTTCTCTTAGAAATTCTTGCCGTGGCGTCAGTACGGCCCAAGGCGTGTTCATTAGATTGCCAGGCGGATGCACGACTTCCCCCGCCTGCTGCTCAGCGCCTCGATGATCATGGGAACGCCGCTCGCGGTCGCCAAGCTGCTCGACGTGCAGCCGAAGCTCGTCTATGCCTGGATGGCGGAACGCGAGCGCCCGTCATCCGCCCGTGTCGACGCCTGGAAATCACGCTTGGAACTGTTCCTGCGCGCGCCGAAGCCGGCGCTCCCGCTGCACCCGCGGCGCCGCGCTTTCGATGCGCGCCTACAGGTAGTGCGCTAAAGCTCGGGCGCTGAACGCGGCTCCGCATTCTTCGGCGGGAACTGCTGGTCGGTCACCAGATCCACCGCGCGCAGAAAAACCTCCACCGGCGGACGCTCGATTCCCTGGATCCAGAGCGCGAGGTGACTCGGCGTCACTTTCAGGCGCAGCGCGAGAGCCTCCTCGCCGCCTTCGATCTGCACGGCGCGCTCCAGCGTCCTGACATAGACATCCGGCACAGGCCACTCCCCAAAAGCAATTCTCCGCGCGCGCGAGGCCGACCGCAAGGGTATGGAACTTGCACCCTCGCGCTCCATGGAGCTCGGCAACCAGCGCGCGAGCGGCAACGTCGAGGACCGCCGTGGGATGGGCATGATCGGCGGCGGCCTTGGCGTCGGCGGCATCGTCATCGCGGTGATCGCCTACTTCCTCGGCTTCGATCCAGGGACCGCGATCAATGTCGCGCAGCAGGTCACGCCGCAGCACGACAGCCGCCAGGCGCCCAAGGGCGCGCCGGCCGACGACATGGGACAGTTCGTGGCGAAGGTGCTCGGCAGCACCGAAGATGTGTGGGGCCGGATCTTCCAGCAGTCGCGAAGCGAATATCGGCCGCCGACGCTCGTGCTCTACGACGGGCAGGTGCGCTCGGCTTGCGGCATGGGACAGTCGGCGATGGGGCCCTTCTATTGCCCGAACGACGAGAAGCTCTACATCGACCTCTCGTTCTATCGCGACCTGCAAACGCGCTTCCATGCGCCGGGCGATTTCGCGCAGGCGTACGTGATCGCGCACGAAGTCGGCCACCACGTGCAGAAGCTGACCGGCAGCTTCCGCAGGCTGGAGCAGGCGCACGGGCGCGTTTCGCCGGCCGAGTACAACCGCATTTCCGTTCGCATGGAGCTGCAGGCCGACTGCTACGCGGGCGTATGGGGGCATCACGCCGGAACGATGAAGCAACTCGATCCGGGCGACCTCGCCGAGGCGCTCGCCGCCGCGACCGCGATCGGCGACGACCGCCTGCAGAAGCAGACCCAGGGCCGCGTGGTGCCCGAGTCCTTCACCCACGGCACCTCCGAGCAGCGCGTGCGCTGGTTCAGGCGCGGCATGGACTCCGGCCGGCCGAAGGACTGCGACACCTTCTCGGCCGCCTCGCTCTAGGCAGCCGCGCTCGCCTGGCGCGAAAACCAGCGTGCAGCGAGCACCGTCGCCGCAATGAGGCCGAGCGCGGTGCCGCCGAGGAGCAGATAGCTCACCCGCGACGGATCTTCGAACGCGACGACGATCTGGTGTCCGAACACCATCGCCGCGGCGAGCCCGGGCAGCAGGCTGAGCAGCGTGCCGAGCGCGTAATGGCGCAGCTGGATGCGTATCGCGCCGGCCATGATGCCCTGCACGACGAACGGCGGCGTCGGCAGCATGTTGGCGGCGAAGATGGCGAGCACGCCGTGGCTGCGCAGGACCGGTGCCACGCGCTCGAACTTGGTGCCCACGAGCCGGCGCACCGTGCGGTCCGGCAGCAGCCGTCCAACGTGGTAGGTGACCATTGCGGCCGCAAGCACTCCGGCCACGGTGCACGCGAAGCCCAGCCACACGCCGAAGGCGACCACGGCAAGCAGCGTGATCAGCGGGCGCGGAAACAGGAGAAATGCAGCAGGCGTGTAGGCCGCCATCACGGCGAACGGCGCCCACGCCGTGCCGCCGACCGCGCGCGCGAACGCCATCATGCGGTGCGGTGACGCCACGCTCGAAAGCGGCGTGAAGCGCCACAGCGCTGCCAATCCCAAGCAAGAAAGCGCGACGAGGCCGAGCTTGCCCCACGCCGGCCGCCGCCATTTACGCTTGCCTGTCTGTGCCATGAGCAGATTGCACTGCAACCCTCATGCCGCGCTCGGCTACCCGGGAAATCCCGAACGGAGCAGGAGCGATCGGCATCGCGCTTGCAGATCCCAGGCAATCATCGACTCGAGGATCAGTCCTTGTCTGCCATTCGCACTCTCGCGGCGCCATGGGCTTGTGCCGCGCTGCTCGCCTGTAACCGCGAGGCGAGCGACCGCAACCCGAAAGGCGACCAGCGCCGGGACTTCATGAGCGAGTGCCTCAGGGCGCAGAAGTCCGATCGCCGGAGCTCCGCGGCCGGCGGCAGGTAACTGGCGATGCTGCGCTGTCTGCTCGCCGCGCTGTTCTTGTTCTCAGTCTGCGCGGTTGCGGACGATGGCCTCACGCCCGACCAGAAGCGCATGAAGGCGTGCAACACGCGCGCGAAGGAGAAGAGCCTCAAAGGCCCGGAGCGTTCTCACTTCATGACGCATTGTCTGAAAGGGCTGGACGGAGATGCCCCCGGGCTCACTGCTCACCAGCGGATGAACCAGACCTGCACCAAGCGCGCGGACAACCGCGGACTCGAAGGCGCCGAGCGGCGCGGCTTCATGAGCGATTGCGTCAAGTCCGACCGCGCGAAGGAGCAGACCGCGCAGCGCGACAAGGTGAAGAACTGCAACCGCCGCGCAGAAGGCCGCAGGCTGCACGGCGAGGAAAAGGCGAAGTTCGTCGCCGGCTGCCTGGACGGCTCGGCGCCGGTGGGCGGCTAACGCGGCTTCGCCGCGGG
>DASXRW010000156.1:0-4144 GCA_036506355.1 Burkholderiales bacterium | reverse complement strand
GGAATACCGCCAGACCGTGCTGATCGCGGCGCCCGCCCCCAATGGCGGTCACGTCGGCGTGATCCTCAACCGGCCGACGCGCCGTTCGCTGGGCAGCCTGTTCCCGGAGCACGAGCCCTCCAAGAAGGTGGTCGACCCGGTGTACTACGGCGGGCCCTTCTCGCGCGGCGCGCTGGTTGCGCTCGTAAGAGCCGATCACAGTCCCGGCGCGGGCTCGGTACTGTTGATGAAGGACCTCTATCTCGCCTTCCGCGCCAACACCATCGACCATGTCATCGAGTCGACGCCGAACGACGCGCGCTACTACGTGGGCTACGTCGGCTGGCGGCCGGGCGAGCTGAAGAGCGAGATCGACCGCGGGCTCTGGTCGGTGCAGAACGCCGACCTCGACATGGTGTTCCGCAAGGACACCGAGGGCCTGTGGGAGGAGCTGCTGCAGTCGAGCAAACGCATCCGTGCCCAGGCGCCGGCTGCGTCCTACGCCCTCGTCGCCCGCTGACGACGCGCCAGGCGGCGCGTAGCTTCCTCGCCTCGGCTTCACCATCGGCGCCTAACCTCGCCGCATGGATGCGCAATCCGGCAGCCGCGTGCTCAACGCGGCCAATGACCTGGTCGAGATGTTGCGGCTCGCGCAAAGCGCCGCCGAGCGCGTGGCGCAGGAAGTCTACGGCGTGTCCTACGAGCACGCCGAGCTGATCGAGCGCGAGCTGCAGCGCCTGCGGCGCAGCGCCGACAGGCTGCAAAAGACCGTCGAAGACTACGTGTCGCGCGAAGAAGGCGCGAGCGTCGAGCGCGGCCACCCGATGCGCCGCGCCGGCGACCACCACTAGGGCGTTAACACCACCTTGATGCAGTCGTCCTGCTTGTCGCGGAACATGCGATAGGCAGCAGGCGCTTCGTCGAGCTTCATGCGGTGCGTGATGATGAAGGTCGGATCGATCTCGCCTTTCTCGATGCGCGCGAGCAAGAGGCGCATGTAGCGCTGCACGTGCGTCTGGCCGGTGCGGATGGTGAGCGAGCGGTTCATCAGCGCACCGGCGGGAAACTTGTCGATCAGCCCGCCGTAGACGCCGGCCACCGAGATCGTGCCGCCGCTGCGGCAGGCCATGATCGCCTCGCGCAGCGCCACCGGCCGGTCGGATTCCAAGAGCATCGCCTGCTTCATCCGGTCGTAGGCGTAGGCGATGTTGTGGTAGGCATGCGCCTCCATGCCGACGGCGTCAATGCAGGCGTCCGGGCCGCGTCCGCCGGTGAGCTCCTTCAGCGCTTCGAGCACGTTGTCCTCGCTGTAGTCGATGGTCTCGGCGCCGAGCTTCATCGCCGCAAGGCGCAGCCGCTCGGGGAAGCGATCGATCGCGATCACGCGGTCCGCGCCCAGCAACTGCGCCGAGGCGATCGCGAACTGGCCGACCGGGCCGCAGCCCCACACCGCGATCGTGTCCCCGGGCTGGATGTCGCAGTTCTCCGCCGCCATGTAACCCGTGGGCAGGATGTCCGAGAGGAAAAGCACCTGCTCGTCGCTCAGCGAGTCGGGCACCTTGAGCGGCCCGACGTCGGCGAACGGCACGCGCACGTATTCGGCCTGCCCTCCGGCATAGCCGCCGAGCAGATGCGAGTAGCCGTAGATGCCGCAGGGCGAGTAGCCCCAAAGCTTCTCCGCCATGCCGGCATTCGGATTGGAGTTCTCGCAGAGCGAGAACATCGCCTTCTGGCAGAAGAAGCAGTTGCCGCAGGCAATCGGAAACGGCACGACGACGCGCTCGCCGCGCTTGAGATTCGTCACCGCGGCGCCGAGCTCGACCACTTCGCCCATGAACTCGTGGCCGAGGATGTCGCCCTTCACCATGCCGGGCACGAAACCGCCGTAAAGATGCAGATCCGAGCCGCAGATCGCGGTCGCGCTGACGCGCACGATGGCGTCGCGCGGATTGAGGATCTTCGGCTCCGGCACGGACTCGACGCGCACGTCGAGCTTGTCGTGCCAGCAGACCGCGCGCATCACTACCGCCGGCCCGCGGGCTGACCCGTAGTGGTGGGCGCCTCGCCCGTTTCCAGCAATGCCCGCGCGCGACGCAGGCAGTCGGCGACCAGCCTCTGCGGCGAGCGGCCGGTCACGCGCGCGAGCACGGCGCCAAGCGAGCCGCCCGCGGGCACGTACTCGAGTCGCGCCGCCACGATCGTGCCCCGCCGCCCCGGCGCGTCGCGCAACGTGAGCGAGCCGAAATGCAGGAGCTCCTCGCCGCGCATCGTGCGCCAGACAAGCTCCTCGCCCGCGGCTTCGCGCGTGAGCTCGACTTCGCCTTCCGCCGCGAGCGGCAGGTTTTCTCGCCGCTGCCAGAACGCGTACACCTCTTCGCGCGGCCGCGCGATAGTGACGGCCTCTTCCACCACCAGGGTCTCGGTAATGTCGGCTTGCGCGGGCTGTTGGTTCACGCGAATGCCCAGCGGCCTGAACATCGGGTTGCTGCCGGTATAGGCCTGGTAGAGGAGCCAGCCGCCAAGCCCGCCGACGCCGGCGCGCAACAGACCGGGCCGGCGCAAGGCCCAGACGATCAGCGCGACGCCGCCGACCACATAGCCCAGCCGGTCGGCGCGCATCAGGTTTCGCTTGCGCGGCATGAGCGCTGCCGCAGCAATTTTCAGGCCCTGGCCCGCTTCCCATTCGCCGGGGGAATAGTGGCAGACTGGCTCTGTTCGCCCTGCGTCACTCTCGGGAGGAGGGCTCCATGAAGCGCGCGCTCGCCGTAATCTCCACGCTCACCCTGCTGTCGTGCGCCAGTCCGCTGACGCGGGAGCAAAGCCTCGTCAACCGCGCCGTTGACGCGATGGGCGGTGCCGAGCGCCTCGCCGCGATCAAGACGGTTTCGGCGAAAGGCACGTCGAAGCAATGGGAGCCCGAGCAGTCGGACATGCCGGGCGGCGAGATGCGCTTTGCCAACGAGACGAGCTTCGATGTGCTGCAGGATCGCTCGCAGCGCGCCGGCCGCACGGACATCGAGCGGCGTTTCGCCTATCCGACGCCGCGCACCTTCAAGTTCACCGAGATCGTGCTGCCGGACTCGGGCTACGTGCTCGGCGTCGACTCGAACGGCCGCAACGCGCAGAGCCAGAAGATGAACCCACCGGCGCATTCGATGTCGGGCCTGCGCCTCGCCACGACGCAGCGCGAAGCGCTGCGCGCGACGGCGAGCGGCCTGATGCTGGAGATGCGCAACAACCCGAGCCAGGTGCGGCCGGCCGTCGACCTCGAGGTGGGCGGCAGCGCTTACCCGGCAGTTGGCTACGGACCCTTTACCGTCGCGTTCGATCCGAAAAGCGGCCTGCCGGTTCGGGTGCGCACGCTCGACTACGACAATATCTGGGGCGACGTGAACTACGACGTCGTGTACTCGGACTGGCGCGATTTCAACGGCGTGCGCATTCCGATGAACCGCAAGTACGAGCTGAACGGCCGGATGGTCCAGGAAGTGCAGCTCACCGATTTCCAGGCGAATCCCGCGATCGATCCGGGCAAGTTCAGCGTGCCGGCCGAGCTGCGCGCCGACGCCGCCAGGCCCGCGACCGGCAACCTGCCCTACCAGTGGGTGATCCGGCGCCAGTTCATCGGCACCTACATGGATTCGGACAACACGAGCTTCGATGCCCGTGCGGTGCAGAGCCTGCGTCTGAACGAGCTCGCGCCCGGCGTGTTCCACGTCGTCGGTGGCACGCACAACAGCCTGCTCGTCGAGATGAGCGATCACCTGATCATGGTCGACGCGCCGGTCAGCGATGCGCAGTCGATGTGGGTGGTGAACACCGCAAGACAGCGCTTCCCCGGCAAGCCGATCCGCTGGCTCGTGCTGACGCATCACCACATGGACCACGCCGGCGGCATGCGCGGCGTGCTCGCCGAAGGCGCCGTGCTCGTCGTGGGCCAGGGCGCCGGAGCGCATTACCGCAAAGTCCTCGCCTCGCCGATGCACCGCAATCCGGACATGAAGCCGCTCGATTTCAGCGCCGTGCAGATCCTCGAGGTGCCCGAGAGCCACGTCATGAGCGATTCGAAGGGGCGCCAGGTGATCGCCTATGCGATGCAGGACAACCCGCACGCGAAGGGCCTGCTGATGGCCTACGTGCCCGATGCGAAGCTCGGCTTCGTCAC
>DASXRW010000155.1:0-2566 GCA_036506355.1 Burkholderiales bacterium | reverse complement strand
TCGTCGGTGATCGGGAACATGCCGAAGGGGTTGGTGCGCCGCGCGTCGCCCCGATCTTTCTCCTTCACCGCATGCAGCGCGGATTCCGGCTCGTCCTCGGGCAGATAGACCTGCATGTGCTGCAGCAGCGGCACGTTGGAGTAGGTCAGGCGGACCTGCAGCTCTTTCGTGTCGTTGACGTGGAAGTAGGTCGAGTAGCTCGGGTGGTTCCAGACGTCGTAGCGCTCGAAGTCGATGCGCCTGCCCTCCACCACTGTGTGGCCTGCGCCGCGGAGGCAGAAATTCACCTCGGTGGCGTTGTGGCGAAACGGCGCCGATTTCTCGCCGGGCTTGAGCACCGAGAGCTTGACCTGGATTCCCGGCGCCATGCCGAGGGAAGCCGGCTCGGCGTAGGGATGGAGGACGAGCGACTCGCGCCGGCCATTCGCCGGTCGCGGCAGGTCCGCGAGGCGCGAGACCTCGCGCTCGATCTCCTCGCCGGTGACGACGATCGGCGGCCAATAGCGGTTCTCGTCCTTCGGCTTGGCACCGCTGCGATCCTCGAAGCGCCCGTTCAGCTTCTCAAATTCCTTGCGGAACTCGTTCATGTCGTCTCCTTGCTTCTCGTGAGCCGCGGCTTCGCCTTCTTCGGCTGCGCCAGTGCGCGTCCGACGCCGCGCTCCCTCGCCCGGCGCACCAGCTCCGTGCCGAGCGCCAGATCGGAAATTCCCATCCCCATCGCCTTGAACAGGCTGACGTCGTCGCCCGGCGCGCGCTTGCGCCCCGCGGCGATGAGCTGCGACAGCGGCTTCACCTCCGCCCAGTCGCCGCTGCCATAGCGCGTGATGAACTCGCGCGAGAGCTTCTGCACGCCCGCGATGTTGTCCACCGCCACGCGGCTCGCGCGCGCGAACACGTCCTGCGCGAATTCCTCGCGGTCCGGCGCGATCGCGCCGACCGCATTCAGATGGCTCCCTCTCGCGAGCTGCGAAGCGGAGAGGAACGGTGTCGCGGCGCGCGTCACCAGCGTCACGATCGCGGCGCCGTCGCAGGCCGCCTCTACCGACGCGCAGTCGACGACCTTGATGCCGAACTCCTCGCGCGCCTTGGCGGCGAAGGCGGCGCGCGACTCGGGTCTTGGACTGAACACACGCAGCTCCTCGATCGGGCGCACTGCAAGAACCGCGCCGACCTGAGAAAGCGATTGCTTGCCGGTTCCGATGACGGCGAAGCTGCGCGCCTCGGGCGCGGCCATCCAGTTGGTGGCGACGCCCGAGATGCCGCCAGTGCGCAGGTTGCCGAGCGCGAACGCCTCGATCACCGCGACGAGCGAGCCGTCGGCCGCATCCCAGAGCAGGAGCAGCGGGCAAGTGCCGCCTTCGGTATGCACCCAGCTCTTCGTGCCCACCAGATTGCCGAGCTTGCCGCCGATGGCGTGCAGGTTGGCTTTTCCATATTGCAAGAGCGTCTTCGTCATGTTGGCGGCGGCGCCCGCCGCCTCCTGGCGCAACGCGGCCTCGAGCGCGCCGATGGCCTCGCGCAGATCGATGAGCTCGACCACGTCCTGCTCGGTAAGCCAGATCGGCTGATTCATGTCTTCAAGTATAGGTCCTTCTTCCACAGCTCCCACGGCCTCTCCAGCGTGCCGCGATTCGCCGCGTCGATGGCGCGCGCCTCGTGATCGCTGAGGAACTCGATCGGCCCCTCGAGCAACATGCACTGCAGCTGCACGCGCGCGTTCATCTCGGTGTAGATCGCGCGGAACACCGCTTCCGGGATGCTGCCGCCGACTACGGTCATGCCATGGCCGCGCATCAGCACGCATGCGCAGTTTCCCAGGGTATTCGCCAGGGACTTGCCGAGCGGGCGGTCGCGCACCAGGAGATCGTTTTCCTCGCGCACCTGGCGGATGTCCCAGACCGGCGCGCCCGACCAGAGAAATCCGCCCATGTGGGAGACGGGGCGAAGCTTGGTCCGCGTGACGCCGAACGGGATCACCGAAGTCGAATGGCTGTGCACCACCGCCATGACTTCCGGACGCGCGCGGTAGATTTCGCCGTGGATGTAGCGCTCGATGAAGCCTTTCCTCTTCTCGCCCGCGGCGGGCTCGCTGTCGGGCCCGAGCTCCATCAGGTCCGCGGCCGTGACGAGCGCCGGCGCGCGCGCGCGCGACATCAGGAAGTGCTCCGGGTGCTTGTCGCCGCGCACGCTGATATGCCCGTAGGCGTCGAGCACGCCGTGGTGGGCGAGGATGCGGCTTCCGGCGACCAGATCGTCGATGAGCTGCTTGCTGGCGGCGGGCTTTTTCATTTGTGTCGCATCTCCCTGATGTACGGAGCCGCCACATAGAGGACGGCTACCGCCGTAATGGAAGTGAGGGCGAGCGCGACCGAAGCGCCGCGCACGCCGAGCAGATCGGACAGCAGCCCCGCGAGGAACGCTCCGATCGAGATCATCGCCGGATAGAGCATGGTCAGGCTCGCCACGCGCCCGCGCATCGCCTCAGGCGCCGACATCTGCAGCGTCGCCATGTTGCTCGCGGTGTGCGCCATCTCGGCCGCGCCGCCGATGAACGCGAACAGCGCCG
>DASXRW010000154.1:0-6781 GCA_036506355.1 Burkholderiales bacterium | reverse complement strand
AGCGCCGCCTCGATCGTCGGCGCGAACTCCCGGTCGGTGATGAGAAGGCGCGCTTCGCCATGGTCGAGCATGAAGGCGATCGCCTCGGCGTCGAGCCGGGTGTTGAGCGTGTTGAGGACCGCCCCGGCCATCGCCACGCCGAAGTGGGCTTCGTACATCGGCGGCGTGTTGGGCAGCATTACGGCCACGGTCTGCCCGATGCCGATGCCGCGCTTCGCCAGCGCGGAGGCCAGGCGCCGGCAGCGCGCGTAGGTCTCGCCCCAGGTGTAGCGCTGCGCGCCATGGATCACCGAGACCTGCTGCGGATAGACGTAGGCCGCGCGCTCGAGGAAGGAAAGGGGCGTGAGCGGCGCGTAATTGGCGGGATTCTTTTCGAGATTGTGATCAAAAATCGTCGCGCCCATGAGCCAAGTATAGCGGTCCGGGGGTAGACGATTCACACGCCGGGCCGTCGAATGGAGCCATGCGTAAAAACATCCTGATCATCGCGGCCATCGTCGCCGCGTCGCTCGCGCTGGCCACGTGGCTTGGCCAGGCGCTTCCCCAGCCGGGCCTCTTCGCACTGGGCCTGGCGATCGCCGCGGTCTGCATCGCCGTGTTCGGCGTGTACAAGGCGGGGCTGCTGGAATTCACGCCCGAGGTGCTCGCCGGCGACGTCATCGTGCCGCGGCCGAGCCGCGCGGGCGGCGACGTCAAGCTGCTGCTGCCGCTGCAGTTCAGCAACTCGGGCTCCGCCGACGGCATCGTCGAGTGGGTGGCGCTCAGGCTCACGCTCGACGGCGACATCCAGCGCTCGGTGCTCTTGAGCCCGGTCGCCGAGGTCGACATGCAGCGCTTCATCCAGGCGAAGCGGCGCCTCGACAACGAGAACTGCATCGAGCCCTTCACCGCCTTCCCGCTCGAAGGCAAGCGTTCGCTCGCCAAGTTCGTGCTCTTCGACCTCGCCGAGAAGCCGCGCAGCGAGCCGCTGCGCCTGCGCTCCGGGCGCTGGTCGTTCGAGGTCTTCGTCAAGTCCACCGCCAACCGCTCGCCGAAGCTCGAGCGCAGCTTCGAGCATGTCGTCGAGAAGAAGCACGTCGACGAGTTCGCCGCCGACACGCCGGTCTACCTGATCAACTACCAGATCACCCTGCCGAGCGCCCGCCGCGAGATCGCCGGCGCCGAGTGGATGCCGCGCACCGCGCGCTACTCAAACTAATTCGGGGTCAGGACCGGAATTAATTGCGGCCCTGACCCCGAATTCAGGCTGCGAGCTTGCGCCAGACGCTCGGGCCTTTGGCTTCCTTCTCCATGGCATCGAGGTATTGCTCGTGGAGCGCGACCTCCTCCGGCAGCGCGGGAAGGAGGATGAGGTTGGAGAGGTCGACCTGCAGGAGCGCGGCCGCGGCGGCCGCCTGGGCCGGCGTTTCGAGCTCCATCACCAGGCTTTCCTGGCCGCGGGTCATGGCGAGGTAGCACTCGGCGAGCAGCCGCGCATCGAGCAGCGCGCCGTGCAGGGTGCGGTTCGCGTTGTTGACGAAATAACGCTCGCAGAGCGCGTCGAGCGAGTTTTTCCTGCCCGGATGCAGCTCGCGCGCGAAGGCGAGCGTGTCGGTTACCTTCGTCACGTGCTCCTGGAAGCTCCCCAGGCGCGCGCGGCCGAGCTCCAAGTCGAGGAATTCGAGGTCGAAGTCGGCGTTGTGTATCAGCACCTCGGCGCCGGCGATGAAATCGAGGAACTGCTTCGCGACGTCGGCAAACTTGGGCTTCGCCCGCAGGTCTTCGAGCGTCAGGCCGTGCACGCGCGTCGCGCCCAGGTCGACGTCGCGCTCGGGATTCAGGTAGGCGTGGAAGTGCCGCTCCGCGACGCGCCGCGAGAGGATTTCAACGCAGCCGATTTCGATGATGCGGTCGCCGAGCCTGGCGTTTAGGCCCGTCGTCTCGGTATCAAGGACTACCTGGCGCGTCATTTTTTGGAATCCCCTTGTTCGCCAGCGCGTCGGCGCGTTCGTTTTCCGGATGCCCGGCGTGGCCGCGCACCCAGTGCCACTCTACCTGATGTTTGGCGGCGAGCTCCTCGAGCCGGGCCCACAGGTCCACATTCTTTACAGGCTTTTTGTCGGCGGTGCGCCAGCCACGGCGCTTCCAGTCATGGATCCAGATGGAGATGCCCTTCTGGACATAAAGCGAGTCCGTATATAAGCGCACGCGGCTGCGGCGCTTGAGCGCCTCGAGCGCCCGGATCACCGCCATCAGCTCCATGCGGTTGTTGGTGGTGTCCGCCTCGCCGCCGTAGAGCTCCTTTTCGCGCCCTTTTGCGCGCAGCAGGACGCCCCAGCCGCCGGGGCCGGGATTGCCGCGGCAGGCGCCGTCGCTGTAGATCTCGACGACTTCATCCGCCATGGTGGTTCTTGTGGCTGCGCTGCGATACCGGCGCGAGCGCCCGGCGCCGCGCACGCTCCACGCGCCAGGCGGGCGTGACCAGGCGCATGCCGTGCACGCGCTTCACGGCGCGCACCACGTAGAGGCCGCCGAGCAGCGGCCACCAGCGCGCGCCGGCCTTGTCCATGAAGGCGAAGCGCTCGAGCCAGGCCTTCTGCCGGAAGGGCGGCGCGTAGCAGCCGAACTTGCCGCCGTTCAGCTCGAAGCCGAGCACGCGCAGCCAGTCGCGCAGGCGCAGGAGGCCGATGAAGCGCGCGTCCCAGGGCACGCCGGCATGGCGCGAGGTGAAGAGCTGGCGTGCGCGCCAGAGCGAAGCGGTGTTGAAGCCGGAGATCACGACCTGGCCCTCCGGCATCAGGACGCGCTCGGCTTCGCGTAATACTTCGTGAGGATTCGGGTGGAATTCCAGCACATGCGGCAGTGCGACGAGGTCGACGCTCTGCGACGCGAGCGGCAGCTGCAGCGGATCGGCGGCCACCGCCGCGCCGGGCTCGAGCGCGACAGAGAAGCGGAAACCGATGCGGTTCTGTCGCAGAAAATCGACTTCGGGTAGGCCGACCTGTACTGCCCTGAAACCGAACACATCATCTACGGCACTGTCAAACTGAGCGAGCTCCCAGCCGAGTACATACGCCCCTTGGGGCGTGCCAAACCACCCGGAAAGAGATGAGCGCTCGCCGTTATACTTTGGCGCCCCGTTCTGCACGAAGGATGGCCGCATGGATGTCGTGCCTCACATTGTCCCATTGCGGGCGTTCAAGGATAACTACGTCTGGACGCTGCGCAACGCGACGCATGCTGCAGTGGTCGATCCCGGCGAGGCGCGCCCCGTGCTCGACTATCTTGCGAGCGAAAACCTCAGGCTCGCCGCGATCCTCGCCACGCATCACCATCCCGACCACGTCGGCGGCATCGCCGAGCTCGTCGAGAAGCACCGCGTCCCGGTGTTCGGACCGCGCAATGAGCCGATCCCGACGCTCACCCAGCCGGTTTCGGAGGGCGACCGCGTCAGCATTCCGGAGCTCGGCGTGACCTTCTCGGTGCTCGACATCCCCGGCCACACGCGCGCGCACGTTGCCTATTATGGGGCAGGCGCACTTTTCTGTGGCGATACGCTCTTCGCCTGCGGCTGCGGGCGCTTGTTCGAAGGCACTGCCGAGCAGATGTTCGCCTCGCTCTCCAAGCTCGCCGCGCTGCCCGACGACACCAAGGTGTACTGCGGGCACGAATACACGCTCGCCAACATCGGCTTCGCCAAGGCGGTCGAGCCCGAGAACCGCGCGCTCAGCGCGCGCGAAGCGCGCGATCGCAAGCTGCGCGATGCGGGCAAGCCGACGCTTCCGAGCACGCTCGGCGACGAGAAGGCGACCAATCCATTCCTGCGCTGCCGCGAGCCGGCGGTGGTCGAGTCGGCGAACAAGTATCTCGGCGCGCGCATTGCCGATCCGGTGAGAGTGTTCGCGGCAATCCGCGACTGGAAGAACAAGTTTTGAGACTTCTCCTCGCCCTCGCCGCCGCAGTGGCGATCTCCGGCTGCGCGACGCCGCCTGCGCAGCAGCCGACGCCACAACCGGATGCCGGGCCGCCAGCCGCGACCAGCGAAGCGGCGAGTTCCCCGGCCGCGCAGCCGCCGGTCGCGGCGCCGCCGCCGGCCCCAAGTGCGCCGTTCGAAGGCAGCCGGGCGACGGTCACGCCCAGGGCGCCGGTCGCGCTCGTCGACCGCACGACGCCGCCGCAGGATCTCTGGCAGCGCATCCGCCAGGGATTCGCGATTCCCGATCTCGACAACGCGCTGGTGCGGGAAAAGACCAACTACTACGCCGCGCGCCCCGATTACCTGCAGCGGATCTTCGACCGCAGCCGCATGTACCTCTACCACATCGTCGACGAGCTCGAGAAGCGCGGCATGCCCACCGAGATCGCGCTGCTGCCGATGGTCGAGAGCGCGTTCAATCCGATGGCTTACTCGCGCGCGCACGCCTCCGGCCTCTGGCAGTTCATCCCCGGCACCGGCAAGCGCTTCGAGCTGCAGCAGAACTGGTGGTACGACGGCCGGCGCGACATCGTCGACTCGACCACCGCCGCGCTCGACTACCTGCAATACCTCTACGACATGCACGGCGACTGGCAGCTCGCGCTCGCCTCGTACAACTGGGGCGAGAACGCGGTGGCGCGCGCCATCGCCAAGAATCGCGCCGCGGGCAAACCCGCCGACTACGCGCATCTCACCATGCCGCTCGAGACGCGCCACTACATCCCGAAGCTGCAGGCGCTGAAGAACATCATCAACAACCCCGAGCCGCTCGGCATCGTGCTCGACCCGATCCCGAACCAGCCCTACTTCGCGACCTATACCAAGCTGCGCGACATCGACGTGCAGCTCGCCGCCAAGCTGGCCGACATTCCGGTCGATCAGTTCATCGCGCTCAACCCGGGCTTCAGCCGGCCGCTGATCCGCGCCTCGGTCACGCCGCGAATCGTGCTGCCGGCGGACAAGATCGACGTGTTCCACGAGAACCTGCAGAAGCTGGACGAGCAGTCGCTCGTCTCGTGGAAGCCTTATTACCCGAAGAAAGGCGAGACGCTCGAGTCGATCGCCAAGAAGCACGGCATGACCGTCGGCCACCTCAAGGAGGTGAACGGCATCTCGGTGCGCAACCGCAACGTGCCGAGCCTGATCGTGGTGCCGGCGACCGCGCGGGCCGCCGTGGCCATGCACAAGCTGCCCATCATGTACGCGCCACCGATCCCGATCACCTACCGCAAGATCTTCCATACCGTGAAGCCGGGCGAGAGCCTCGCCTCGATCGCCAGGCGCTACGGCGTGTCGTTCGACGACATGAAGCGCTGGAACCCGAAAGGCGCGGTCGCAGGGCAGAAGGTGACCATGGAAGTGCGGGCCGCGGCCAAGCCCAAGGGCAAGCCGCGCCCGCAACCCAAGGGCAAGCCCCGCAAGTAGCGTTTCTCAGCCTTTCGCCGCGCGCTTCAGCGCCGCGAGGTCGAACTTCTTCATCTGCATCACCGCCGCCATGACGCGCTGCGCCTTGGCGGACTTGTGATCCTTGAGCATCTTGTCCATCCCGGTCGGCACGACCTGCCATGACAAGCCGTATCTGTCCTTGAGCCAGCCGCACTGCTGCGCTTTCGGATCGCCGCCTTCGCCGAGCCGCTCCCAGTAATAGTCGATCTCCTTCTGGTCCTCGCAATAGACCTGGAGCGACACCGCCTCATTGAACTTGAAGATCGGCCCGCCGTTGAGCGCTGTGAAGGGCTGACCCTCCAGCTCGAACGCCACGACCATCACCGATCCGGCCGGCCGCCGGTGGATCTCGAAACCCGCCTCGCTGTACCGGCTGAGGCTCACGATCTTCGACTTCTTGAAGATCCCGGTATAGAACTTCGCCGCCTCCTCGGCCTGGTCGTCGAACCACAGGCAGGGCGCAATCCGCTGAATCTTTGCCATTTCCGTTTTCCTTTGGGAGTTGGAGCTAAAAGCTAGTCGATTGGTGAGTCCAGAAATCGACAG
The DNA here is from genome assembly GCA_036506355.1 of Burkholderiales bacterium. Classification (GTDB taxonomy): domain Bacteria; phylum Pseudomonadota; class Gammaproteobacteria; order Burkholderiales; family SG8-39; genus SCGC-AG-212-J23. The sequence goes on along the minus strand of DASXRW010000154.1, from coordinate 834 downwards.
CTCGCAGACGCTCAGCAGCGCAGCGCGGCACCAACAAATGGTCTGCGCGCTGGTCGTTAAGGGCGGGCGCGCTCAGGCATCCGGAGCGCGGCGCTCTGACATGAGCTCGGCGAGCATCTCGTCTTGATGCCGATTCGCTTCCTCGAGCGTGCGGTATCGATACACGCCTTTGATGAAGGCCGTGCGTCCTCCCGGAAGCAGCGCAGCGAGAGTCTCATTGATCGCGGCTGCGCGCTTAAGCAGCGCGCCGGAGGCATGCATACAAAGAGTCTACGTCAGGGCACTCCGGCCTGGATCAGCGTGCCGGTGTAGGCGGACTTGGGATGGGCGATGATTTCCTCGAGGCTGCCGCTTTCCACGATGCGGCTGTCCTTCATCACCATCACGCGATGGGCCATGGCACGCACCACATCGATGTCGTGCGTCACCAGGATGTAGGAGAGGCCGTACTTCTTTTGCAGGCCCGCGAGGAGCTCGAGCACCTGCTTCTGGATCGTGACGTCGAGCGCGCTGGTGGGCTCGTCGAGCACCACCACTTTCGGCTTCACGATCAGCGCGCGCGCGATGGCGATGCGCTGGCGCTGGCCGCCGGAGAATTCGTGCGGGTAGCGGCCGAGGAGCGGCTCGGCGCGGCCGCCTTCGGTCAGGCCGACGTCGAGCAGCGCCGCCAGGATGCGCTCGCGCCGCGCGGCAGCATCGAGCTCGGGCTCGTGGATCTCGAGGCCTTCGCCCACGATCTGCTCGATCGTCAGGCGCGGCGAAAGCGAGGACAGCGGATCCTGGAACACGACCTGGATCTCGCGCCGCAGGTTGCGGCGTCCGGCGCGGTCGGCC
>DASXRW010000153.1:0-3167 GCA_036506355.1 Burkholderiales bacterium | reverse complement strand
CGGATCACGTCGGCGCGATAGAGCTTGAGCGCGCAGCCGTAGTCGTGCAGCTTCACGCCGGTCACGCGCGAGATGACCATGTTCGCCGCGGCCGAAGGGAGCTTGCGCGACACCGTGCGATCCTGCCGGTCCTTGCGCCAGCCGGAAATGACATCGATATCGGGACGCTCGTCCAGCAACTTCAAAAGCTCGGGCACATCGTCCGGCTCATTCTGCAGATCGCCGTCGAGCGTGACGATGATCTCGCCCTGCGCCGCGTCGAAGCCCGCCTGCAGCGCGGCCGACTGGCCGTAATTTCTGATCAGGTAGAGGGGCTTGAGCCACGGCCGATCGGCTGCCAGCGCCTCGAGCGCGGCGGCGGAACCGTCGCGCGAGCCGTCGTCGACGCAGATGAGCTCGAACGTCTTGCCCGAACGCTGGAGCGCCGCGCCGACGCGCGCGACCAGGTCGGCGAGGTTCGCCTCCTCGTTGTAAACCGGGATGACGACCGAGACTTGGACCAAAGGGCTCAAAGGCAGGAGCGCGGGGCTATCGGGCAGCACGTTTTAGTCTAGCCGCGGCGGCGGCGATGCAGCAAATGCCGATCGCGCGCTGGAAGAGATCCGCCTGCGGATACTCGTTCGGATAGCCGAGCACCAGCGCCACCGCGCAGGCAGTCAAGAGCAGCGCTAGCGTCCACTGGGCCAGCGGCCGTTCGCCGAAGCGCCGTGTGCGCGCGCCGAGCCAGAGCGCGCAAACTGCGGCGAGCCAGCCGCCGAAGGCGCCCGCCAGGATATCGAGCGGCCAGTGCACGCCCACCACGGCGCGCGACGCCGCCACTACGACGGCGAGCGCGACGATAGCTGCGGCCCATAGGCGCGATGTGAGGCCCAGCGCCAACAGTCCGCCGATCGCGAATGCCGTGGTCGCATGGCCCGAAGGAAAGGAGTGCGCCTTGTAGGCGCGCCCGATGATGTGCACGTCGTCGCCGAGCACCGCGGGCGGCCGCGCCACGTCGACGAACAGCTTCATGCCGTGCACCCAGAGCGTGCCGAGGAGCGCGACGAAGGCGAACGCCCAGAGCAGGTCCGGCCGCCGGCGCCAGAGCGCCAGGCAGAGCGCGAAGGCCACCATGCCGTCGCCGAGCACCGTGATGTTGGCCCACAGCGCATCGCTCGTCGCCGGGCCTATAGCGTTCAGCATCACGAACAGGCTGCGATTCGCGTCCAGCAGGTAAATGGCAGCGAAGCCGGCCGCGGCGATCGCGGGCACGAGCCAGCTCGGCCAGTGCTTCAAGCGCGGATTCTCGCGAGCACGATGCCGCGCTGCGAATAGAGCAGGTCGTAGTGCAGGCTCGCCGGCAGCTCGGCCAGGCGGTTCGCCTTCGTCACGATGACGTCGCCGGGCCGCGGCTCGCGGCTCGGCGTCGGCGCGCCGCGGTAGACGCTGAAGCTCGGCGCGTTCAAGCGCCACATCACCGGCTCGAGACGGTGTTCGCGGCAAAGGAGCGCGGCTTCCTTGATCGACGCCTGCTGCGCGTAGCCCGCCATCGGCACGACCAGCGTGGAGAGCGCCGCCACCGCGGCAAGGCCGAACACGGCGAACTTGCGCGGCAGCGGCGTCGCGTGCTCGAGCATCGCGAACACGACGAGCGCGCTGATCACGGAGAAAAAGCCGAAGTAGAAGGTGTCGAATCGCTCGAGCGCCGCCCCGAGCACCTCGCGATAGAAGGCGTCGGGAACGTGCCCGAGCGAGTAGTTAATGGCGTACGGCAGCCCGAGCAGTGCGAGGAAGAACAGCAAAACCGGCAGCAGGGGCCAGAACACCGCCTTGAGATCGCAGTGCACCGCCATCAGCACCGCGAGCCCGGTGTAGCCGTAGAGCACGTAATGCGGGAGCTTGGTCCCGGAGAGCGAGAAAAAGACGAAGACGAACGCGAACCAGAGCAAGAGGTAAAGCTGCAGGTCGTCGCGCCAGACCGTGCGGATGCGGCTCGCCACCGGCACGAGCAGCGCGGTGAACGGCAAGCTGAGGATCAGCACGACCGGGAAGTAATAGAAGAGGCTCCCGGCATGTCCCGAGACCGGTCCGCTGAAACGCCCGACGTTGTGCTTCAGGATGAAGCCGTCGACGAAGCCGCGTCCCTCCTTCAGCAGGATGATCACGTACCACGGCGCCGCAATGACCAAAAGCAGCGCTAGCGCTCGCCAGTCGAAGACTGCTCGCGTCCAGGTTTTGAGGTCACGCCGCAGCCAGCAGAAGACGAAGGTGGTGGCAAACGGAATGAGGATCGCGATCGGCCCCTTCGCCAGCACGCCGAGCGCGATCGCCGCGTGCGTCGCGTAGAGCCATCTTCGCTCCCCGGTCGAGAGATGCAGCCACGCCGCGAACATCGCGCCGGCGAGCAGGCAATTGAGCAGCGCGTCCGCCGTCGCGGCGCGGCCGATGATGTAGACGCCAAGCGAAGTGGCGAGGAGCGCGGCGGCGAAAAGGCCGCGGTCGATGCCGTAATGGCGCCTGACGAAGAGGTAGGTGAGCCACGCCCACGCGGTGGCGCACAGCGCCGAGGGCAGGCGAAAGGCCCACTCGCTCGGGCCGAGCGCCGCGACGGCTGCGGCCTGCAGCCAATAGACCAGGATCGGCTTGTCGTAGCGCGGCTCGCCGTTGAGATAGGTCGAGAGGAAATCGCCGCGCTGGAACATTTCCAGCGTCGCCTGGCTGAAGGCGCCTTCATCGACGTCGAACAGCGGCGCCGCGCCGAGCATCCAGAAGAAGCTCGCGAGCACCGCCGCGACCGTCAGCCATCGCGCACTGGTTCCTTCCATGGCGCGCGGATTCTACGCGTGCGGCGTATGATCGGTTCAGGGGGAGGCATCATGGAAGCGAAGCTGAGCTCGGACCAGAAGATCTGCGACGCCTGCGGGGAGCAGATCCACGCGCGCGCCGAGATCTGCCCCAAGTGCGGCGTGCGGCAGCGCAGGGCGGTGAGCAAGGCGGTCTTGCTCCTGCTGACGTTCTTCGGCGGCGGCCTCGGCGCGCACAAGTTCTATCTCGGCAAGTACTGGCAGGGCGCGGCTTATCTGCTCTTCTTCTGGACCGGGATCCCGGGCCTCGTCGCGCTGATCGAGTTCGTCATCTATGCATTCACGAGCTCGGAGCGCCTGAACGAAAAGTACACGGCCGGCGGC
>DASXRW010000152.1:0-5984 GCA_036506355.1 Burkholderiales bacterium | reverse complement strand
CGGCCGAGCGCACGCGCCACGGTTTTGGCGATGTGCGGGAGGAATGCCGGCTCATTGCGCCGCGCCTTGGGCTGCGGCCGCATGTCGCGCGGCGTGAGGTAAGGCGAATCGGTCTCGAGCAGCAGCCGGTCGGCGGGGATGCCGCGCACGAGCTGCAGCAGATGCTTGCCGCGCCGTTCGTCGCAGATCCAGCCGGTGATGCCGATGTAGAGCCCAAGCTCGATATACGCGTGCAGCTCATCGCGTTCGCCGGTGAAGCAGTGGGCGACCGCGTTCTTCACCCCATGGTGGCGCAGGATCTGCGCAAAGCGCGGGTGCGCATCGCGCGAGTGCAGGAAAAGCGGCTTGCCGAGCTCCAGGCCGAGCTCGAGCTGCGCGATGAACCATTTCTCCTGGTCGGGATGCGGCGAGTAGTTGCGGTTGAAGTCGAGGCCGCACTCGCCGATGGCGACGACGCGCGGGTGCTTGGCGATCTCGCGCAACTCGGCGATCGTCGCCTGGCCGCAGTCGCGGGCATGGTGCGGGTGCACGCCGGCGGTGGAGTAGAAATCGAGCCGGTCGGCGATCTCGGCGGCCATCTTGCTTTCCAGCGCGGTAGTCCCGGTGACCACGATGGTCGATACCTGCGCCTCGCGCGCCCGTGCGATGACCGCGTCGAGGTCGTCGTGAAAGCTCGGGTGCGTGAGATTCGCGCCGATGTCCGTCAGCTGCACCCGCCGAGTATAAGACGCAGCTGTTCGGCTCGCGCCACCCCGCCGGCCGCGAGGCTGTCGGCGAACGCGGAGCCTTCGCCGATCAGCGGCGCCACGTCGCACTCGAGGAAACACAGCCGGTCGCGCGAGCGCTCGTAGATGAAGTCGACGCGCGCCGCCCAGTCGACGCCGAGCAGTTGCGCGATCTTCAGCGCCGTGCCGCGCACGCGCTCGGCCAGCGCTCCGCGCACTATCTCGTGCCGCGGGCGCCAAAAGTATTTGCGGACGAAGGAATAGAGCGCGCCTTCCGGTAGCGCGATGTGAAGTGGCGCGCCGACCGTGCCAGCAACATAGGCGACGGTGACCTCCATGCCGCGCACATGCTCCTGCGCCAGATGGTCCGTCGGAATCGGTCCCGAACCCGCGAGCCGCACGCCGATGGAATCGGAGCCGCGGCGCGGCTTGACGATCATCGGGAACGAAGTCGCCACCGCCGGGCAGTCGATGCCGGCGGCGGCGACGCGCTCGCTCGCGGCAAGCTTGTCGTAGCAGAGCTGCAGCACCGCCGCGCCCGGCCCGATATAGGGAACGCCAGCGCGGGTCAGTGTCTCCGTGGCGCGCAGCATCACCGGGTCGGACAGGCGCAGCAGCCCGCCCTGGTTGTTGAACGTGCGGAGCGCAGCACCCAGCTCGGCGGCGATGGCTCGCGCCTCGGCGCGGTGGATCCAGGCGAGGGGATGCGCGCGCCAGGCCTCGCGCAGGACGTCTATTGCCTGAGTCCCAGACGGGTGGCGAGCTTTTCGTACAGCTCGTATTGCGCGCGGATGAACTCTTCGGTCGCCGCCGGGCTGCGCACCGCGGGCACGCCGCCGAGCTTCTCGTTGCCGGCGAGCCAGCCTGCGTCGCGCGAAAGCTGAGCCATCGTTTCGCCCCAGCGCTGCACGACCTCCGGCGGCAGGCCGCGCGGGCCGGCAAGCGCCGACCAGGCGACGAGGTTTTCCATTTCCGGCCAGGCGAGGCTGCGCGCGGTGGGCACGCCGGGGAGTTCTTTCGGTGGCTCCGGCATCGTCGTCATCAGCGCGCGCAAGGTCCCTGCCTTGAACTGGCCGAGCAGCGCGCCGAGGTTGCTGCAGGCGAACTGGACCTGTCCGGCGACGAGCGCCGTGGTGAGCTCGCCCGAGCCCTTGTACGGAATGCCGAGCGCCGCATCGCGCGGCAGGCCGAGGAGCGAGAACAGGTACTGCGGCCCGAAGTTCTGAATCGTGCCGGCGCCCACCGTGGCGAAGTTGAGCTTCCCCGGCCGCGTGCGGATGTCGTCGACCAGGTCTTTCATCGAGCGATAGGGCGAGTCGCCCTTCACCGCGCAGACGTATGGATTGAGCTCGAGCAGCGCGAGCTGGGTGAAATCGCTCCACCGGTAGGGCGTCTTGCTGTCGGTGGCCGGCAGGATGACGTGCGACGCGATGCGTGCGAGGAGCAGCGTGTATCCGTCGGCGCTGGCGCTGTGCACCGCTTGCGTGCCGATCGCGCCCGAAGCGCCCGGCTGGTTCTGCACCACGATCGGCTGGCCGCCGAGGTAGCGCGGCGCGTGCTGCGCCAGGTTGCGCGCCGAGAGGTCGGCATCGCTTCCCGCGGTGTAAGGCACGACGAGGTGAATGGGCCGCGCGGGATATTGCGCGTGAACTCCCCCGCAGCAGAGGAGCAGGACGGCAAATGCGATCGCGTCGCGCATCACTCGGAGCCCTGCGGCAGTCCGTAGCCGAGGCGGATCTTCAGGCCCTTGACGGTTTCCTTCACCGTGCCGCAGAGCGGGAGCGAAAGGCGCGCGAGGTCGGCCTCGTGCAGCACGATGCTCATGTCCTTCTCCGCCCACGGCATGCCCGAGAGGTCGGAGCGCTGGTCCATCGCCCAGTTCTGCGCGCTCGAGTGGTGCAGCGCCTTGCGCAGCTTGTCGGCATCGACGCCGAGCGCTTCACCCAGGCGCAGGCCTTCGTCATTGGCGGACGTGCACGCCCATAGGATCAGGTTGTTCACCATCTTGCCGACCTGGCCCGCGCCGGCCGGGCCGAGGTAAAAGATGTCGGAGGCAAAGGCGCCGAAGGCGGGCCGGCAAGTCGCGAAGGCGGCTTCGTCGCCGCCGCCGAAGATGAGGAGCCTGCCTTCCTTCGCCGCCCGCTCGCCTCGGGCGAGAGGCGCATCGAGCAGCACGACTTTGCGCTCGCTCAGCCGCTCGGCCAGCTTGGCCGCATGGCGAGGCGCGATAGTGGAACCGATGGCAACGATGAGCCCGGGCCGCGCGGCCTCCATCACGCCGCCGGCGCCGAAGAGCGAGGCTTCGACTTCGTGGTCGAAACCGACGACGACGATCACGACGTCGCTCGCCTGCGCCACCGCGCGCGGCGAGTCGAGCATCGAAACGCCGAGCGAGCTCGCATTTCGCCGCGCGGCGTCAACGGGATCGCAGCCGGCGACGTTGTAGCCTTTGGCGATCAGGTGCTGCGCCATGGGCGCGCCCATCTTGCCAAGGCCGAGCATTCCGATCTTGCGTATTGCACTCATCACGTTGTCTCGGCGACCATAGAGAGCAGGAGGATAAGACAATGAAGAGCATCACGCGTCTCATCGCGGGCGCACTGTTCGCAGTTCTGGCCGTTCCGGCGCTGGCGCAGAGCTGGCCGCAGAAGCCGGTAAGGTTGATCGTCTCGCTGGGCGCCGGCTCCGGCGCCGACATCGGCGCGCGGCTCTTCGCCGACCGTCTCACCAGGATCTGGGGCCAGCCGGTGGTGGTCGAGAACCGGCCGGGCGCCGACGGCGTCCTCGCCATCAATGCGGTGATCCAGGCGAAAGACGACCACACGCTCCTGTGGGGCCCGACGTCGAACTTCGTCGCCCATCCCTACACGCTCGAGCAGCTGCCGTACGACCCGAACGAGCTGGTGCCGGTGGCGCGCATCACCAACACGGTGGTGACCATCGCGGTGCCGCCCGCGCTCGGCGTCAACTCGCTGAAGGACCTCTTTGCCCAGATCAAGGCGCAACCCGGCAAATGGAACTTCGCCAGCGCCACCACCAACACCGACGTCATCATCGCGGCGTTCTTCAAGAGCGCCGGCCTCGACGTGCAGAAAGTGGCGTACAAGGACACGGTCAGCGCGCTCAACGACCTGCTCGAGAACCGCATCCAGATCTACGGCGCGGCGTACGCCATCGTGCGCACGCAGGCGCAGGCGGGACGCGTCAAGCTCCTCGCCATCACCAACAAGAACCGCGCGCCGGGCCTCGACGTGCCGACCGTCACCGAGCTGGGCTATCCGCTGCTCGAGTTCGACGGGCTGGTGGCGATCTTTGCCGCGCGCTCGAGCGGATTTCCCGACGCGGCGCGCGAGCGCATCGCCGCCGACGTGAAGACGGTGGCGGCCGATCCGGTGGTCGCCGAGCGGCTGCAGGCCACGGCGCAGATCAACAATCCGGGGACGGCAGTGGAGCTCGCCGCGAACATGAAGGAGCAGGCCGCGCAGCTCGACGCCGCCGCGAAGCAGGCCGGCATCCTCCGCAAGCTGCGCCAATAGTTCGTCGGTCCCGCGAAGGCGGGAACCCAGTTTTTCAAAAGCAGATGGGGTCCCCGCCTACGCGGGGACGACGCCCATCGTTCCCTAATCGAGCTTCTTCAGCCGGTACAGAAGCTCGAGCGCCTCGCGCGGCGTGAGCTCGTCGGGATTGACCTTGGCGAGCTCGTCGCGCAGCGCATCGGCCGCGGGCTCGGGTTCCGGAGTTTTCGTCGCGGCGAAGAGGTCGGCGGTGTTACCGCGCGTGATGGCCGATTCTTCGAGCAGCTCGAGGTACTTGCGCGCGCGCCGGATCACATCCTTCGGCACGCCGGCGAGCGCCGCGACCTGCAGGCCGTAGCTCTGGCTCGCGGGGCCTTCCTCGACCGCGTGCAGGAACACCACCGTGTCCTTGTGCTCGACCGCGTCGAGGTGGACGTTCTTCACTTCCTTGTACTCGAGCGCGAGGCGCGTCATCTCGAAGTAGTGGGTCGCAAACAAACTTAGGGACCGGTTGCGCTCGACCAGATGCCGCGCGATCGCCCACGCCAGCGCCAGCCCATCGAAGGTCGAGGTGCCGCGCCCGACCTCGTCCATCAGCACCAGGCTTTGCGCGGTGGCGTTGTGCAGGATCGAGGCGCTCTCGGTCATCTCGACCATGAAGGTCGAGCGGCCGCCGGCAAGGTCGTCGGCTGCGCCGATGCGCGTGAAGATCTGGTCGATCGGCCCGAGCCGCGCGCCCTTGGCCGGAACGAACGCGCCGATGTGCGCCATCAGCGCGATCAGCGCCACCTGCCGCATGTAGGTCGACTTGCCGCCCATGTTCGGCCCGGTGATGAGGAGCAGCGTGCGCGTGGGCGAGAGACGGCAGTCGTTGGCGATGAAGTTCTCGATCTGCGCTTCCACCACTGGATGGCGGCCAGCATCGAGTTCGATCACGTGCTCGTCGACGAACTGCGGCCTTGCGTAATTCCTTTTGGATGCGGTCGCGCCGAAGCTCGCCAGGACATCCAGCTGCGCGAGCGCACGGGCGATGCGCTGGAGCTGCGGCACGTGCTGGTTCAGCGTCTCCAACAGCGCGTCGTACAGTGACTTCTCCAGCGCCAGCGCGCGGTCGCGGGCCGATAGCGCCTTGTCTTCGAAGGTTTTTAATTCGGGGGTGATATAGCGCTCGGCATTCTTCAGCGTCTGCCGGCGCCGATAGTCGGTCGGCACCTTGGTCGCCTGCGCGTTGCTCACCTCGATGTAGTAGCCGTGCACGGAGTTGTACGCGACCTTCAGGTTCGGAATCCCGGTGCGCGCGCGCTCGCGCGCTTCGAGCTCCGTCAGGAAGGTCCCGCCGTTCGACTGCAGCGCGCGCAGCTCGTCCAGCTCGGCGCTGTAGCCGTCGGCGATCACGCCGCCGTCGACGATGCGGGCGGCGGGATCTTCCTTGAGCGCACGGCGAAGGAGGGCGATGCACTCGTCGGGCGTAGCGAGATAGGCCGTGAGCTCCTGGAGGAGCGCCGGCGTCTGGTTCACGGCCGAGCGCAGATTGCCGAGGAGCCCAAGGCTTTCGCGCAAGCCGGTGAGCTCGCGTGGGCGCGCGCTCTTCAGCGCGACCCGTGCGGTGATGCGCTCGACGTCCGAGAAGCCGCGCAGCACCTTATGGATATCGCCGGCGGTATCGAGGAGGCAGGCGACGGCCTCGTGCCGGCGCTTGAGCACCTCGCGATCGCGCAGCGGATGGTGCAGCCAGTGCCGCAGC
>DASXRW010000151.1:0-17900 GCA_036506355.1 Burkholderiales bacterium | reverse complement strand
CGTGCGCATCGTCACCGTGCGCGGCCTGGGCTACAGCCTGGAGAAGTCGCCGTAAGCGCAGCGTAAGACTGCGTAAGGCTCGCATAAGCATCGCCGTCTAGATTCGCCTCCGGGTCCAACACACGGAGGAGACCATGTCTGACAACCGCAACACGGCGCGCGCGATCGCGGTGACGCCGGATATCGCAGTCGGCGAGCGCTCGGCGGGCTTGAGCCAGGATCACCGCAAGGTGATCTTCGCTTCGTCCCTCGGCACGGTGTTCGAGTGGTACGACTTCTATCTGTACGGCTCGCTTGCCGCGATCATCTCCAAGCAGTTCTTCTCGGGAGTCAACGAGACCGCGGCGTTCATCTTCGCGCTGATGGCCTTCGCCGCCGGCTTCGCCGTGCGGCCCTTCGGCGCGCTGGTGTTCGGGCGCCTGGGCGACCTGGTCGGGCGCAAGTACACCTTCCTCATCACCATCCTCATCATGGGCGCATCGACCTTCGTGGTGGGCTTGCTGCCTTCGTACGCGGCCATCGGCATCGCAGCGCCGATCATCCTGATCGCGCTGCGCCTGCTGCAGGGGCTCGCGCTCGGCGGCGAGTACGGCGGCGCGGCCACCTACGTGGCCGAGCACGCGCCGCAGGGCAAGCGCGGCCTGTACACGAGCTGGATCCAGACGACCGCGACATTGGGCCTGTTTCTTTCGCTGCTGGTGATCCTCGGCGTGCGCACGCTGGTGGGCGAAGAGTCCTTCGCCGCCTGGGGCTGGCGCGCGCCGTTCCTGCTGTCGATCGTGCTGCTCGGCGTGTCGGTGTGGATCAGGCTCTCGCTCAACGAGTCGCCGCTGTTCCAGCGCATGAAGGACGAAGGCAAGCAGTCCAAGGCCCCGCTCAGCGAGTCCTTCGGTCAGTGGAAAAACCTGAAGATCGTGATCCTCGCGCTCGTCGGCCTCACCGCCGGCCAGGCCGTGGTGTGGTACACGGGCCAGTTCTACGCGCTGTTCTTCCTCACCCAGGCGCTCAAGGTCGACGCGTTCACGGCGAACATCCTGATCGCGCTGTCGCTCGTGCTCGGCACGCCCTTCTTCGTCGTGTTCGGCGCGCTCTCGGACAAGATCGGGCGCAAGCGCATCATCATGGCGGGCTGCCTGCTCGCCGCGCTCACCTACTTCCCGATCTTCGGGCTGCTGACGCACTATGCGAACCCGGCGCTCGAGGCGGCGCAGCGCAACGCGCCCGTCACGGTGATTGCCGATCCGAAGCAGTGCGCCTTCCAGTTCAACCCGGTGGGCACGGCGACGTTCACCTCGTCCTGCGACATCGCCAAGTCCTTCCTCGCCAAGAACAGCGTGAACTACGCGAACCAGGCGGCTCCGGCAGGCTCGGTGACGCAGGTCAGGATCGGGGACAAGGTACTGGCCGCCGCCGACGCCGCGCAGTTCAACAAGGCCGCCGCCGCCGCCATCAAGGACGCGGGCTATCCGACGAAGGCCGACCCGGCGAAGATCGACATCGTGATGGTCACGCTGCTTCTCACGGTGCTCGTGATCTACGTGACGATGGTCTATGGCCCGATCGCGGCGATGCTGGTCGAAATGTTCCCCACGCGCATCCGCTACACCTCGATGTCGCTGCCCTACCACATCGGCAACGGCTGGTTCGGCGGCTTCCTGCCGACCACCGCCTTCGCCATCGTCGCGGCAACCGGCAACATCTATAACGGGCTGTGGTATCCGATCATCATCGCGCTGATGACGCTCGTGATCGGCGTGCTGTTCGTGCGCGAAACGAAGGACAATCGGCTGCACAGCTAAACGCGAAGCACGGGTCTAAAATGGGCGGCATGGGCGAAACCCTTGCCGCCCTTTTTGTTCCGCTCGTGTGCCTCGCGCTTGCGGTGTGGGCGGTGCAGCGCTGGTTCCGACGCTTCGAAGGTTTTTTTCCTGCATCGCAGCTCGGCGTGGTGATCGAGTCGGAAGCGGAGCTCGACGCCGCGGCGCCGCCGATCGGCAGCTACCGCGGCGACGAGATCCATGCCTGGGTTCGCTACTGCGGCACGCGCTACGATTTTTCGCACATCGCGCCGCCGCGCTACCGGCTGCGCGTCAAGCCCGACGAGCTGTTCCTCGCGCCGGGCGTCGTATACCGCAAGGTATAATCCGCGCCTTCCCGCTTCTCATCCTATTTGTACCCCAGCACGGCCAAGTAGCTCAGTTGGTAGAGCAGCGGACTGAAAATCCGTGTGTCGCTGGTTCGATTCCGGCCTTGGCCACCAACTCTAGGGTTGCTGCGCGACCAGCACCACGTTCGAGCCGCCGAACGCGAACGAATTCGACATCACGGCGCGCGGCGCTGCGGTGCGTTCGGCGCGCAGCGGCACGTGGCGCAGCTTGCACGCCGGGTCCGGCTGCTCGAGGAAGGCGGTCGGCGGCAGCCAGCCGCGCATGAGAGGCAGGAGCGCCGCGGCGAACTCCAGCGCGCCCGCGCCACCGAGCAGATGGCCGTGCAGCGATTTGGTCGAGCTGACCGGCACGCGCGCCGCCACCTCGCCGAACACGGCGTTGATGGCTTCCGCCTCCACCACATCGCCCACCACCGTGGCCGTGCCGTGCGCGTTGATGTAGCCGATGGCTTCGGGCGCAAGCGCTGATTCCGCCAGCGCTTCGCGCATGGCGCGCACCTGCCCGTCGCGGTCGGGTCGCGACATGTGCACCGCGTCGCAGGAGTTGCCATAACCGGTAAGGAGCGCGAGCACCGGGGCGCCGCGCGCGCGCGCGCGAGATTCGTCCTCGAGGACGAATGCAGCGGCGCCTTCGCCCAGCACGAGGCCGCCGCGGCGCCTGTCGAAGGGCTTGCAGCTCGCCGCCGGGTCGGCGGCGTCGGCCGGGGCGAGCGTGCGCAGCGCCTGCCACGCGAGCAGCGTCGCTGGCGTGAGCAGCGCCTCGGAGCCGCCGGCGATCATCGCGTCGGCGCGCCCCGCCTGGATGGTGCGCATCGCCTCGCCGAGCGCCATGGCCGAAGACGAGCAGGCGGTGGCGAAGTTGGCGAACGGTCCGCGCAGGCCGTGGCGCAGCGCGACGTTCGAGCCCGCGGCATTGTTCATCGCCATCACTATGGTCAAAGGACGCACGCGCCATTCGCGCGCGCCGTACACCTGCTTGTACGCCGCCTCGAGCGAGTGCGCGCCGCCGAGCCCGGTACCCCAGAAGACGCCGACGCGCTCGGCCGCGGCGCGGGTGTCCAGACCGCTCGAAGCGATGGCCTGGCCGGCGGCGGCGAGCGCGAACTGCGTGGCGCGGTCGAGATTCGCGGCCTCGGCTTCCTTGAAGAGGGGCGCCGGATTCCAGTCGACCATGGCGCCGACCTGCACCCCCGAGCCCTGCGCCACGTCGGCGGGCAGCCGGCGAATGCCCGGGCGCGCGTCGCACAGCGCGCGGTGGAAGTCCTCGAGGGTTGCGCCGAGCGGCGAGACCACGCCAGCCCCGGTGACCGCGACGCGGCGCTCGGCCATCGCGCGCGTCAGGCCTTGCCGGCGGCGACGAGCGCGGCGGCGACGTATCGCTCCAGATCGCCGAGCGTCCTGATGCCTTTCAGGTCCTCGTCAGACACGCTGACGCCGAACTCTTCCTCGATCTTGAACATGAATTCGATGAAGGAGAGCGAGTCGATGCCCAGCGAATCGAGCGGCGCCGCCGGATCGAGCGCGTTGGCGTCGAGCGAGAACTCCTTGCCGGCGAGATCCTTGATGCGCCCGAGCGTGTCCATCGAGGCGAAATTATAGACGGTGGTAAAGTCGATTCATGGCCACCGCCCGCCCGCGCGGCAAGCCGCGCGACAAGCCCGCGCTGCGGATGTCGGCGGTGCTGGGGCTGCAGAAGGTCGAGCTGTTCAAGGGCCTCGACGCCGCCAGCCTGCGCGAGATCGGCCTGCAGTGCAAATGGACGCGCTGCAAGAGGAACGAGTACGTGATCCGGCGCGACGGCACCGGCCGCGACGTGTATTTCGTGATCGCCGGCATGGTGCGCGTCGCCGCGCCCGCCGGGCGCGGCCGCAACATCATCTTCCGCGATGTGTCCGCGGGCGAGCTGTTCGGCGAGCACTCCGCGATCGATGGGCGCAGCCGCTTCGCCGACGTCGTGGCGGTGCGCGAATCGCTCCTTGCCTCGCTGCCGCCGGAAGCGTTCCGGGCCATCCTGGCCAATCACCCTTCAGTGCGGGAGCGCTTGCTACGCCGGCTCACCGGCTCGATCCGCGAGCTCGCCGACCGGGTGCTCGATCTCGGCGCGCGCCCCGTGCAGAGCCGCGTGTGGACCGAGCTCGTGCGGCTGGCACGCGCGAGCCTTGTCGCGGGCACCAGCACCCGTATCGACCCCGCACCAACCCATAACGAGATCGCAAGCCGGGTGGGCACTTCGCGCGAAGAAGTCACGCGTGAATTCTCGCGGCTCGCACGCCAAGGTCTGCTCGAGCGCCAAGGACGCGCGCTGCTCTTGCACGATGTGGCGGCACTGGAGAGGCAGATCGCCGATTCGCGCCCCGAGGAGCCCATGGTTATCGCGCCTGAGGAATGGCCTCATCTCGCGACGCCCGGCGCGCAACGCCTGAGGCGTGCGGTGCTGGTGGCCGATGCCCTCGACGCGGCGGGCTTGATGGAGCGCGACGAGGAGCGCACGCTCGAGCGCTGGCGCGCTTTCTTTGCGAACGCCACGGCCGAAGTCATTCCCACGCATGCCGGGCGCAGCCTCTCGCGCACGCTCGGCGATGGCTTCCTCGCGGAATTTACCGACGCCGTCCAGGCGGTACGCTGCGCTTTCGAGCTGCACGAGGACCTTGCGCGCTCCAACGCCGCGGCCGGCGCGCCGCCGCTCGGCTTGCGCATCGGCATCCACGTCGCCGAGGTCATCGTCGAGACCTTCAACGTGCTGGGCGACGGCGTGCAGGTCGCCGCGCGGCTTGCGGAGCTCGCCAACGCCGGCGAAACCGTCGGCTCCGCCGCGCTGCGCGACCAGCTGACGAGCGGCGTCGACGCCTCGGTCGAGGATCTGGGCGAGCAGCGCCTGCGCAACCGCAGCCGCGCGCTGCGCGCTTTCCGGCTGTGGCCGCCGGCGCAGCCTGCCGCCGCGGGACCGAGCGGGGCACTGCGCGCGCACGGCCGTCCTTCGGTCGCCGTGATCCCCTTCCAGCTGCGCACCGACGATGCGCGCTTCGCCTTCATCGGCGAGGGCCTCGCCGACGAGACCATCGCGGCGCTCTCGCGCGTGGCGGACTTCTTCGTCACGTCGCGCTTGTCCTCGATGGCATTTCGCCGTGCGCCGCTGGGCGTGCGCGCCATCGGCGAGATGCTCGGCGTGCAGTACGTCCTCTCCGGCAGCGTGCAGACCGAGCATCCTCGCGCGCTGTTCGTGGCCGAGCTTGCCGACACGCGCGACGGCCGCATCGTGTGGAGCGAGCGCTTCGAGGGCGACCTGGTCGACGTGTTCGCCATGCAGGGGGAACTCGCGCGCAAAGTGGCGCACAGCATGGCCCCGGTGGTGCGCTCGATCGAGCTGCGCCGCGCCCGCATCACCAGCTTCGACGAGCTCGATGCCTACGGCATCACATTGCGCGGCGTCGAGCTGATGCACCGCCTGTCGCAGGACGATTTCCTGGCCGCGCGCCAGGCGTTCGAGACCGCGATCGCGCGCAACCCGGTATCGCCCGCGCCGCACGCCTGGCTCGCGAAGTGGCACGTGATGCGCGTTGTGCTGGGCGCGAGCGACAATGCCGCGCAGGACAGCGCCGCGGCGAGCGCCTGCGCCGAGCGCGCGCTCGCCTGCGACGCGGAGGACGCCCTCGCCTTGGCGGTGGATGCCCACGTCGCGGCCTGGTCGCGCCATGACCTCGACGCCGCCGAGCGCCGGCTCGCCCAGGCGCTCGCCGCGAATCCGAACGAACCTCTCGCCTGGCTGTGGAGCGCAATCACGCACGGATGGCGCGGGCGCGGAGCGCAGGCGGTGCAGTGCTCCGATCGCGCGCTGTCACTGTCGCCGCTCGATCCGATGATCTACTACTTCAATTCGCTCGCGGGGCTGGCCAACCTGGTCGCCGAGCGCTACGACCGCGCTATCGAGCTCTCTAGCCGGTCGTTACGCGAGAATCGCCTGCATACGCCGACCCTGCGCACTCTCGCGGCGGCGCTGGTGCTGGCCGGCCGGCTCGACGAGGCGCGCGACACGATAGGCGCGCTGCGCGAGCTCGAGCCCGGACTCACGGCTGGCGCAGTGGCGGCGCGCTATCCGGGACGTGACAGCCCGCACGCTGCGCGCCTGATCGGCGCGCTGGTGGAGGCCGGGCTCCCGCCATAGCCGCGAGACGCGCCGATCGACACCCCTAGGGAGACCGCCAGGATCGCCGCCATCTCCGCGGGCGAGGGGATCTCGCCCAGGAACACGGCGGCGAGCATCGCGCTGAGCACCGGCACGAGGGCGACCAGCGCGCTGGTGCGCTCGGCACCGAGGCGGGCGATCGCGTAGTTCAGCGCGACCAGCGATACGCAGGCGGTCAGCACGCCTTGCCAGACGCTCTGCCAGACGAGCTCGAGCGGCGCCACGCGCCACAACGGTTCGGGCGCCGACCACAGGTGCCAGGGCACCACGACCATGGCCGAGTACACCGTGACGATCGCGGCCGCCTGGATCGCGCTTACGCCCCAGTTGCGCAGCTGCAGCACGTAAAGGGCGCCGAGAGCTGACGCGGCGAGAAACATGGCGTCCCCGGTAAGCGCAGCCAGATTTTCACTGGCCCCGCTAGAGAAGGTAAGTGCGAGGACGCCGATCGCGCACAAGGCTGCTCCCACGACAATGCGCGCCGACGGACGCCTTGCGAAAACCAGAAATCCCAGCACTGCGACCCAGGCTGGCACGATGCCCGGACCGAGCGCCGCCTGATGGCTCGCCGGGGCGAATTGCAGGCCGCAGATCACCAGCGCTCCCATGCCGGCGCCTTGGAACAGCGTCAGCGGCACGCCCCGCAGCCAGGCCTCGCGGCCGACGGCGCGGAAATGCACGAGCAGGTAGGGCAGGAAGAGCAGCGCACCGACGCCGAAGCGCAGCGTCACGAGCTCCTGCGGCGAGAACGACCCGGTGACCGCCGCGCGGGTGGCCACCGGGTACGCCGCGGCGATGAGGACCGCGACGGCGGCGGCGAGGTAACCGTTCATTGGCGGCTCACCCTGCGTGCACCGGGCAGCCGCTTCTCTTGCGGCGGCGCACCTCGGCCGCATAGGCGCCGACGGCCCGTGCCGGCTCGAGGTTCGGTTTTACGATGTTCTCCTCATAGCGCGACCAGGCCTCAGACGGAAAGTCCGAGAGGCTTTCGATCAGGCCGAAGCGGTTCGACACCTCGTCCGCGTAGGTGCTGCGGTGAAGCGGCTGCACCTGCACGATCGGCGTCTCGGTGCTGAAATGGATCGGAACGTCGGTCTTGATCAGGCGGAGGTTCGTGAACAGCGGGCCGAACCAGCGATCGCTCTCGACGATGCCTTCATAGAGATCGAAGGCGAGGCTGCGGGGCAGGTTGGCCGGCGGGCGCACCAGGATGCTCCAGTTCTCGGCGCTTTCGACGAACAGCCCGGTCCACAACTGGACGATGCCGGGCTCCGGCACGGCGGCTAGGAACGGTGGCGCGAAGCCGCGCAAGCGCTGCGGCGCCCGCCGGTCGAACTCCGCGGCGAAGCCCGGAAACTGCGCGCTGGTCAGCGGGTACCACGCCTTGGCGCCGCGATAGGTCCAGAGAACCTGCGACCCGTCCCATTGCAGCGTGAAGTCGATCGGCGGAAACACGTACCAGCCGAAGGACGAAGCCGTCCTGAGCGCTTCGCAGTACTGGAAGCCGCGCGCGGGCAAGGTCCCGAGCACCGAGGCGTCCGCGCGCATCGGCGCGCGGATACCCGGTACAGCCCCGTAGAAAGTCACCGCGGGGTTCGGCTGGAGTGTTCCGTTCATGACGCGAGCGCCTATTTCCTGAGGCTGGCCGGCGCCCAGCTCGAACCGAAGCGGATCGCGCGGGTGTCGCGGGTCGCCTTGTCGAGCGGGCGCACGACGCGCGGCGCCCAGCTGGACCCGTAGCGGACACGGCGGGGATCGGCGATTTTCCTGGACGGCTTGCGAACGACTGGCTTCTTGGACATGGACGTCTCTCCTCGGAGTTTTGGCGCGCTGCGAATGCAGCGCGCCGCTCATTGGCGCAAAAAAACCTCCTCTTCATCAAATGGCCCTGCGCCGGGAAGAATGAAAGGTTTGCCCGCGCCAGGCGCTCGCCTGCGTGCGCTATGGCGCTCGACCGAGCAGCCCTGCTGATGGGCACGCCGCGAATGACACGGCGAGCCCGATAAGGCCTGTTTAGCCGCAAACCTGTGCGTAAACGCACAGCGGGTTATCGAATTGCTGACTAATACTTACAGGACATCAGAGGAAACCTTACGTTACATCGGCTTATCGTCTGATTTGAATCAGGATGCGCCGCTCTCGAGGACTTACGTGACATACATACCCGCCGATCGCCGCTACGGTCGTTCGCGACAACACCTCAAGGGCGGCCAGAACTTGCGCGCTGAACCCACGGCTTGTCCTCTCGACCTTTAGAAATGCATCAGGAGCGCGCTGTGCCTCGGCTCGGCACAGGATCGCTATTGGAGCGCCTGAGCCGGCGCATCACTCCGCCGGTGGCCTTTGCGCTGATAGGCCTCGCGCTTGCCGCTTTCGTGGGGCTCGCGGTCGGCAGCTACCGCGAAGTGAGCCGCGAGTTGACCGATGTGGCCATGGCGCGGAGGTTGGCGGTCGCCCAGCTTGCCGCCGCTACTTTGTCCGAGCGTCTGGATCGCATGGTCGAGCTCGGCGTGTCGCTCGCTACGCGAGTGCGTTTTGCCGAGCTCGTCGCCGCGGGCCAATGGCAGCCGGCAGCCCAGATCCTGCAGAACGTCCCATCGCAGTTCCGCTTCATCGACCGCCTGGTCCTTTACGACGCACAAGGCACGCTAATGGCGGATGTTCCGGAACTGCCGGGAGTGAAGGGAAAGAATTTCGCCCACCGCGACTGGTTCCAGGGCGTGAGCCGCAGCTGGACGCCGTATGTTTCCGATGTCTACCGCCGGGCGGCGGCGCCGCAGAGGCAAGTGTTCGCGGTGGCCGTTCCGATCGCCGACCGTGGCGCCGGGCCCGCAGGAATCCTGCAACTCCAGGTGGATCTCGACTCGTTTTTCGACTGGACCCGGGTGATCGACCTCGGTGCCGGCGGCGCGGCTTACGTAGTGGACGCGAAGGGGACTGCGGCATTCCACACCGCGTCTGCAGTTCAGGACCGCTTGACCGACCTGTCCGCGAACCCGGCTGTCGCCCGGCTTCTCCAGGGTCGATCGGGTGTCGAGATCGCCGCCCCGGCGAGCGGCGCAGCCGAGCACGTTTACGCCTTCGTGCCTGGCCGGCACGGCTGGAGCGTCGTGGTCGAGCAGCCGGTCTCGGATGCGTTCGCTGCGCGCGAGAACCAGCTGCGCCGGCTGTTCTTTGGCTATGGCGCGATCCTGCTGTTCTTCGTCGCGGGCGCGGGGCTCGCGATGCATCTGCTGAGGCAACAGCGAAGGAACCATGCGCTCAACCTGGAACTCGAGGACCTCTACAACCACGCGCCGTGCGGATATCACTCCGTGGATGAAAACGGCCTCATCGTGCGCATGAATGACACCTGGCTGCGATGGCTGGGCTACTCGCGCGAGGAGGTGATCGGCAAGCGGCGGCACGCAGACTTGATGAGCGCAGAAAGCGCCGAGCGTTTCTGGGGCGAGGCGTTTCCGCGGTTCAAGCGTGAGGGGCGGCTGGACGACGCCGAATTCGAGTACCGGCGCAAGGACGGCTCGAAATTCATCGCCTCGCTCAACGCGACCATCATCTACGACCGCTCGGGCCGCTACCTGATGAGCCGCTCGACCGTATTCGATGTCAGCGCACGCAAGCGTGCGCTGACCATGCATGCCGAGCGCCTGCGCATACTGAGCGAAATCGATCGCGCCATGGTCGCGGAGCAGTCGCCGGAAGCGATCGCGGCCGCAGTGATACAGCCATTGCGCCAGCTTCTAGGCGTGCCTCGCGCAATCGTCAATCGCTTCGACCTCGATGCCGGCGAGGTCGAGTGGGTTGCCGCCGCCGGCCGGCGGCGCACGCATGTCGGGCCGGGCGTGCGCTATTCGATCCGCCTGATGGGAGACCTGGATGCCCTGCGCAGGGGCGAGCCGCAGCTGATCGACGTCGACGCGCTCCCGGGAATGCCGGAAACGCAGGCGCTGCTCGCCTCGGGCGTGCACGTGTACATGGCCGTGCCGATGATCGCCGGAGGCGAGCTGCTCGGCGCCCTGAGCTTCGGCGGCGAGAAGACGATGTTCACACCGGAGCAGGTCAACATCGCGCAGGAGGTGGCGACCCAGCTCGCGATTGCAATGCGGCAGGCACGTCTGCTCGAGCGCGTGAAGGGGCAGGCGGCCGAGCTGGAGGTGCGCGTGCGCGAACGTACTGCTGAGCTTGAAGCGGCGAACAAGGAGCTGGGCAGCTTCAGCTATTCGGTGTCGCACGATCTGCGCGCGCCGCTGCGCGCGATCGACGGCTATGCCCGCATGCTCGAGGAGGACTACGCGGCCCGCCTCGACGGCGAGGCGGCGCGCCTGCTCGGCGTGGTGCGCACGAGCGCGAAGCGCATGGGACAGCTGATCGATGACCTGCTCGCGTTTTCGCGCCTCGGACGCCAGGAACCGCTGAAGCAACGCGTCGACATGACGCGCATCGCGCGCGACGTCGGCGACGAGCTGCGCGGCGCACGCGAGCGGTCGATGGACTTCTCGCAGCTACCGCCAGCGAAAGCCGACCCCGCGCTCATGCGCCAGGTCTGGCTCAACCTCATCGGCAATGCGCTCAAGTACAGCGCGAAGCAGCCGGATGCGCGCATTGAGGTCGGCGGGCGTGAGGAGACACAGGAGAACGTGTACTGGGTGCGCGACAACGGCGCCGGCTTCGACATGCGCTATGCCGAGAAGCTGTTCGGTGTGTTTCAGCGGCTGCATCGCACGGAGGAGTTCGAGGGCACGGGCGTGGGGCTCGCGATCGTGCAGCGGATCGTCGCACGCCACGGCGGCCGGGTGTGGGCGGAAGGCAAGCCCGGCGAAGGGGCCTGCTTCTACTTTTCATTGCCGAAGGAAACGTGACGATGGCGCCGGAACAGGTCGAGATTCTCCTCGCGGAGGACAACCCCGAGGACGCCGAGATGACGATGCGGGCACTGCGGCGCAACAACCTCGCCAACCAGTTGCACTGGGTGAAGGACGGCGCCGAGGCGCTCGATTACCTGTTCTGCACCGGGCAGTACGCCGGCCGCGACGCCTCGCGTCCGCCGAAGCTCGTGCTGCTCGACATCAAGATGCCCAAGGTCGACGGCATCGAGGTCCTGCGGCGCCTAAAGGCTGACCCGGCCACGCGGAGCATCCCGGTCGTGGTGATGACTTCCTCCAATGAGGAGCGCGACGTGTTCGAGAGCTATCGGCTCGGCGTCAACAGCTACATCGTGAAGCCGGTGCAGTTCGATGCGTTCATCGAGACGGTGGCCAAGATCGGCATGTACTGGGTCCTCACCAACCGGGTACCCCAGTGATGCCATGACGATGTCCGGAGACCCGATCCGCGTCGTTCTGGTCGAGGACAATCTCGCCGACGCCGAGCTGGAAGTCCGCGAACTGAAGCGCGCCGGGTTGCGCGTCGAGCACCGTGTCGTCGACACGGAGGGGGACTTCCGCCTCGCGCTGGCGGAATCCCACCTCGACGTGATCCTGTCGGATTTCTCGATGCCGGGGTTCGACGGCATGGCTGCGCTTGCCTTGAGCCGCGAGCTGCGCCCGGAGACGCCTTTCATCTTCGTGTCGGGCACGCTCGGAGAGGACTACGCGATACGCGCGCTCAAGAACGGCGCCACCGATTACGTTCTGAAGAGCAACCTCGTGCGCCTGTCGGCTGCGGTGGAGCGCGCCCTCGCCGATGCCAAAGAGCGCGCCGAGCGCCGCGGCGTCGAGGCCGAGTTGCTCGGAGCGCGCAAGCGCCTCGCCGAAATCATGAACTCGCTGCCCGACATGTACTGGTCGGTGGAGCTGCCCAGCGAACGCATCCTCTACATCAGCCCGAATTCGGCCGGAATATTCGGACGCGCTCCCGAGGAATTCTTGCGCGATGCCGACCTCTGGAACGAGGCGGTCCACGCGGAGGACCGTGCGCGCATGCTGGAAGCCTGGAAGAAGCTCGTGCTCAAGGACCTGCCGTTCGATATCGAGTACCGGCTGGTGCGTCCGGACGGCCGCATCGTCTGGGTCAACGACCGCGGTCACGTCGTCCGCAGCGTCGCAGGAGTGCCCGAGCGAGTGGACGGCGTGGTGCGGGACATAACCGAGCAGGTCGAGCACCGCCGGCGGATCGCGCGCCTGTCGCGCATTCGCGAACTCTCCAGCAGCATCAACCAAGCGCTGGTGCGCGTGCGCGAGCGCCAAGGCCTGTTCGAGGAGATCTGCCGCATCGCGGTGCACGTCGGTCGCTTCAAGGGAGCGCATGTCGGCTTGGCAGACCCGCAGAGCGGAGACGTGCGCTGGGCCTGCCGTACTGGAGTGATCAGGGGCCAAGGCGAGCTTCCCGTTTCGGCGCGAGAAGATGTGGAAGCTGGACAGGGACTGGTGGGCCGGGCGTTGCGCAGCGCTCAGCCGCAGATGTGGAACGACGTCGAACACGACGCCGGCGTAAGGAACCGCGAGCACTTCCTTGCGCTCGGAATCGCCGCGATCGGAACCTTCCCGCTGAGCGTCGAGGGAAAGCCGATCGGAGTCTTCAGCCTGCATGCCGGCGAGCGCGAGTTTTTCGACCAGGAAGAGGTCGCGCTGCTGCAAGAGCTCGCGGCGAACGTCTCCTTCGCCCTCGAGCTGATGAACAAACAGGAGCGCATTGCTTATCTCGCGCACCATGACGCGCTTACCGGGCTGCCCAACCGCGTGCTGTTCGACGAGCGGCTGAAGCAGGCGGTCGAGGACGCGCGCTCGGCTGGACGGCCGGTCACGCTGGCGCTGTTCGACCTCGAGCGCTTCAAGGGAATCAACGACGCGTTGGGACCGCACATCGGCGACCGCGTGCTGCAGGCGCTGGCGCGGCGCATGGAGAGCACGCGCGGCGGGATAGAACGCATCGCCAGGCTTGGAGGCAACGTGTTCGCCTCGATCCTGCCGGAAAGCGCCGATGAGCTCGAGCGCCGTCTGGAACCGGACCTGGCGCGGTTCTTCGGCCCGGCTTTCGAAGTGGAAGGCCAGGAAATCCGGCTCAGCGCGAAGCTCGGCATCGCCTCGTTCCCGCGGGATGGCGCCGACGCCGCGAGCCTGTTCCGCAATGCGGAAGCCTCGCTCAAGCATGCCAAGGAGACGGGGGAGCGTTTCCTGTTCTACGCGCCGCACATCAACGCGCGCGCCGCCGAGCAGCGCGAGCTCGAGAACCGTCTGCGCAAGGCGGTCGAGCAGCGCGAGCTGTTCCTGCACTATCAGCCGAAGCTCGACCTTGCGAGCCGCAAGATCGTCGGCCTCGAGGCGCTGATGCGCTGGCAGGCGCCCGAAGGCGGGCTCGTGTCGCCGGTCAAATTCATCCCGGTGCTCGAGCAGACCGGCCTGATCCTCGAGGCGGGGCGCCAGGCGATCGCAGCGGCGAGCCTGCTCTACCGCAGCTGGCAGGCGCGCGGCCTGGACGCGCCGCGCATCGCTGTCAACGTCTCCGCGCTCCAACTGCGCCGGCGCAGCTTCGTCGAGGACGTGCGCATGGCGCTGGGTAGCGCGGTGGCGGACGGCGGCGGCGTGGACCTCGAGATCACCGAGAGCCTGCTGATGAGCGAAGTCGAGGAAAGCATCTCCAAGCTGCGCGATCTGCGCACGCTCGGCCTGCGCGTCGCGCTCGATGACTTCGGCACCGGCTATTCGTCGCTCGCCTACCTTTCCAAGCTGCCCCTCGATACGCTCAAGATCGACCGCGGCTTCGTGCGCGGCTTGACTGCGAACGCGGACGACACCAGCATCGTCTCGACCATCATCTCGCTCGCGCAATCCTTGCGCCTGAAGGTGGTCGCCGAGGGCGTGGAGACCGAGGAGCAGGCGCAGCTGCTGCGCCTGCTGCGCTGCGACCAGGTGCAGGGCTTTCTCTTCAGTCCGCCACTGCCGCCTGAGCGGCTCGAGGCACTGCTTAAGCCTTTATAATCTGCGGCCTAGGCCGCATGTCTTTGTACGCTCTCGGGTTGAATCATCAGACCGCGCCGCTCGCGATTCGCGAGCGCGTGGTGTTTCACGTCGAGCGGCTGCGCGACGCGCTCACCGAGATCAAGCGCAGTCTCGCGCGCGAGGCGGCGATTCTCTCGACCTGCAATCGCACCGAGCTTTATGTCGCCGGTGAGGAGCCGGACGCGATCGCGCAGTGGCTCGCGCGCTACCACCGCTTCGAGCCCGACGGCCTGCGGCCCTACCTCTACACGCTGCCGAGCGAGCAGGCGGTGCGGCACGTCTTCCGCGTCGCCTCGGGACTCGATTCGATGGTGCTCGGCGAGCCGCAGATCCTCGGCCAGCTCAAGGAGGCGGCACGCGCCGCCGAATCCGCCGGCACGCTCGGCTCGCTCTTGCACAAGCTTTTCCAGCGTTCATTCGCCGTCGCCAAGGAGGTGCGCTCGACGACGCAGGTCGGGGCGGCGAGCGTGTCGATGGCCGCCGCGGCGGTGCGCCTTGCGGCGCGCATCTTTCCGAGCCTGAAGGACCAGAACGTGCTCTTCATCGGCGCGGGCGAGATGATCGAGCTTTGCGCGACCCATTTCGCCGCGCAGGGGCCGGCGCGCATCACGATCGCCAACCGCACGCTCGAGCGCGCGCAGAAGCTCGCCCACAGATTCGGCGCGCGCACCATGGAGCTCAAGTCCCTTCCCGGCGAGCTGCACGAATACGACATCGTGGTCTCCTGCACCGCCTCTTCGCTGCCGATCCTCGGCAAGGGACTGGTGGAGCGGGCGCTGCGCGCGAGGCGCCATCGCCCGATCTTCATGGTCGATCTCGCCGTGCCGCGCGACATCGAGCCGGAAGCGGCCGAGCTCGACGACGTGTTCCTCTACAGCGTCGACGATCTCGCGCAGATGGTGAGCGCCAACATCGACGCGCGGCGCTCGGCGGTCGCGCAAGCCGAGGCGATCATCGACACGCAGGTCGGCCAGTTCATGCACTGGATGCAGGTGCGCGAGAACGTGCCGCTGATCCGCGCGCTGCGCGGCCGCGCCGACGAAGCGCGCCGCGAAGAGCTGGAGCGCGCGTATCGGCTGCTCGCGCGGGGCGAGGCGCCGGCCAAGGTGCTGGAGTCGCTGTCGCAGGGTCTCGTGAACAAGCTGATGCACGCGCCGACGCAGGCGCTCAATGAAACCGCCGGCGAGGAGCAACGCGCGCTCGCCGAGACCCTCGCGCGCCTTTTCCGACTCGGGTGAAACCAACGCTGCGCACCAAGCTGGACAGCCTGGTGGCGCGGCGCGCCGACCTGGACCGGCTGCTCGCCGCGGAGGACGCCACGCGCGACCTCGACCGGTTCCGCAACCAGTCGCGCGAGCATGCCGAGCTCTCCACCATCGTCTCGCTCTACGAGCAGTTCCGCCAATCCGAGCGCGACGCCGAAGCCGCGCGCGAGCTAGCGGCCGATGCCCAGATGAAGGCCTTTGCCGACGACGAGCTGAAGAGCGCGCGCGCGGCGATGGAGCGGCTGGAAGCCGAGCTGCAGAAGGCGCTGCTGCCGAAAGACCCCAACGACGAGCGCAACGTGTTCCTCGAGGTGCGCGCGGGCACCGGCGGCGACGAATCGGGCCTGTTCGCCGGCGACCTTTTCCGCATGTACTCGCGCTACGCCGAGCGGCAGGGCTGGCAGGTCGAGATCATCTCCGAGAGCGCGTCCGAGCTCGGCGGCTACAAGGAGGTCATCGCGCGCATCGTCGGGCAGGGCGCCTACTCGAAGCTGAAATTCGAGTCGGGCGGCCACCGCGTGCAGCGGGTACCCGAGACCGAGGCGCAGGGCCGCATTCACACCTCCGCCTGCACCGTGGCGGTGCTGCCCGAGGCGGACGCCATCAACGAGGTGGCGCTCAACCCGGCGGAGCTGCGCATCGACACCTTCCGCGCCTCGGGCGCGGGCGGCCAGCACGTCAACAAGACCGAATCGGCGATCCGCGTGACCCACCTGCCGACCGGCATCGTGGTCGAATGCCAGGACTCGCGCTCGCAGCACAAGAACCGCGAGAAGGCGCTCGGGGTGCTCGCCGCGCGCATCCGCGACAGGCAGATGAGCGAGCAGCAGGCGAAGACCGCCTCGACGCGCAAGAGCCTGATCGGCTCGGGCGACCGCTCGCAGCGCATCCGCACCTACAACTTTCCGCAGGGCCGCGTCACCGACCACCGCATCAACCTCACGCTCTACAAAATCGAGCGCATCATGGACGGCGAGCTCGACGAGCTGATCAACGCGCTCGCCACCGAGCACCAGACCGAGCAGTTGACGCAGCTCGCCGAAGAAGCGGCTTGACCGTCGCCGAGGCTCTGCGCTCGGGCGGCCTCGAGCCACGCGAGACGCGGCTCCTGCTCGCCGCCGCCACCGGCTTCAGCGAAGCCGCCGTTCTCGCATTCCCCGAACGCACTCTTCCCGCGGAGGCCGAGGTGCGCTTCACCGCTTTCATCGAGCGCCGTCGCGGCGGCGAACCGGTGGCCTACATCCTCGGCAGGAAGGAGTTCTACGGCCTGCCGCTCGCCGTGAATCCGTCCGTCCTCATCCCGCGTCCGGAGACCGAGCTACTGGTGGACCTTGCCCTGCAGCGCGAATTCCTCACTGCAGTGGACCTGGGTAGCGGCAGCGGCGCCGTTGCGCTTGCCATCAAAAGGCATCGACCCCATGCCCGCATCGTTGCAGTCGAGGCGAGCGCGGCTGCGCTGGAGGTCGCAAAGCGCAACGCTGTGGCGCTGGGCCTCGAGGTCGAATGGCGCCACGGGCGATGGTCCGCGCCGCTGCACGGCGAGCGCTTCGACCTGATCGTCTCCAATCCGCCCTATGTGGCGGCCGGCGACCCGCATCTCGCCGAGCTTCGTTTCGAGCCCGTGAGCGCGCTCGTGTCGGGCGCCGATGGCCTCGACGCGATCCGTGAGATCGTCGCGGCCGCGCGGGCGCACCTGGCCGATGGCGGGTGGCTGCTCCTCGAACATGGCATCGGCCAGGAGCTGGCGGTGCGCAAATTGCTGCAGCTAGCCGGGCTTGAAGAAGTGCGCACCTGGCCCGATCTGGCGGGAATCCCCCGGGTCTGCGGCGCCCGGCGGTAAAATAGGACCCATGGACATCAAACAACGCATCAAGGATCAGGTCACCGGCAGCCCGGTCGTGCTCTACATGAAGGGCACGCCGCAGGCCCCGCAATGCGGCTTCTCCGCGCTCGCCGTGCAGGTGCTCAACGCCTGCGGGGTGCACGATTTCGCCACCGTCAACGTGCTCGCCGACGCCGAGATCCGCCAGGGCATCAAGGAATACGCCAACTGGCCGACGATCCCGCAGCTCTACGTCAACGGCGAGTTCGTCGGCGGCTCGGACATCCTGCGCGAGATGTACCAGTCGGGCGAGCTGCAGAAGCTCCTAGAGACTACGCGCCAGAAGGCGTAGCGTCGCCTTCACCTGCCCGAGGTAACCGCCGCCGAAGAGGTTCAGGTGGTTGAGCAGGTGATAGAGGTTGTACAGGTGCTTGCGCGTCTCGTATCCGGCGGGTAGCTCCCCATAGGCTGAGTAGAACTCCGGCGGAAATCCCCCGAAGAGCTCGGTCATCGCGAGATCCGCTTC
>DASXRW010000150.1:0-12877 GCA_036506355.1 Burkholderiales bacterium | reverse complement strand
GCCATGGCCGGCATCGACATCACCCACGTGCCATTCCGCGGCGGCGCCAGCCCGCTGACCGAGGTGCTGGGCGGGCGCGTCGACCTGCTGCTCGAGGCGATGACGCTCTCGATCGGCCAGATCCACTCGGGGAAGCTCCGTGCGCTCGCCGTCACTTCGCGCGAGCGCTGGAAGGCGCTGCCGAATGTGCCGACGGTGGCGGAAACGGTGCCGGGCTACGAAGTCAATTCGTTCATCGGGCTGGGCGCGAGCGGCGGCACGCCGCGCGAGATCGTCGAGCGGCTCAACGCCGAGGTGCGCAAGGCGCTGGCGAGCCCGGAGACGCGCCAGCGCTTCATCGATCTCGGTGGCGAGCCCGGCGCATCCAGCCCCGAGGAGATGAAGGGCTTCATCGAGCGCGAGATCGCCAAGTGGCGCGAGGTCATCGCGCTGCGCCGCATAGAAAAGCAGTGAGAGTTCGCCGGCTGCTGGTCCTCGCGTCGACCGCGGTTACTGCCGCGTGGTTCACGTTTCGCCGCCGACCGGCGCCCGGACGGTTCACCCGGCGCATCTACGTCACTCGCGCGGGCACCCGCTTCTACAAGATGTATCTGCCCAAGCTGTATCGCGGGCAGGCGCTGCCGCTGGTCGTCATGCTGCACGGCTGCAAGCAGACGCCCGACGATTTCGCGGCGGGCACGCGCATGAACCAGGCCGGCGACGAGCTCGGCTTCATCGTCGTCTATCCCGCCCAGGCGTGGCGCGCCAACGTCGATCGCTGCTGGAACTGGTTTCGCAGCCACGACCAGCAGCGCGATGCCGGCGAGCCCGCGATCATCGCCGGCATCACGCGGCAGGTCATTGCGCGCTTTAACGTGGAAGCGCGGCGCGTGTACATTGCCGGCTTGTCCGCGGGCGGGTCGATGGCGGCGATCATGGCGACGACCTATCCCGAGCTCTACGCCGCGGTTGGCATCCACTCAGGGCTACCTTACGCATCGGCTCGCGGTGCGGCCACCGCCGCGGCCGCGATGCGCTATAAGCGTCTCGGCGCGGCCGCGCCACCGCCGGCAATCCCCACTATCGTGTTTCATGGCGACTCCGACACGACGGTGCATCCCAGCAATGGCGAGTACGCGATTGTCGGCGAGGCCCGGTCCGACACCGGCGAAGCCGGTGGGCGCACCTACACGCGCACAAGGTATCGAGGCTTGGAACATTGGCTGGTGCACGGCGCCGGCCATGCGTGGTCCGGCGGCGATGGCACCGCCTCGTTCGCCGATCCCAAAGGACCCGACGCGACGGGCGAAATGCTGCGGTTCTTCTTCCTAGCCCAGCGGCCCTAGGAACGGCTCGCCTAAGTACGTATCGCTCTGCGCTGGCGCCGACTCGGGCCAGCGGGCGTTGTCGATCTTTGGCCGCTGCGATGCAGGCCGCGGTTTGCCGTCCCAGCCGATCTGCTCCATGTAGTAGTAGAGCTGGAACGCGAAGCCGTCCGGGTCGATGGCGAAGGCGCAGTAGTCGATGCCCGGGAAGAGTTCTGGCGGCAGATATTTAACCTGCGCGCCCTCGGCTTTCAGGAACGCGACCGCGTCCTGCAACTGGCGGTAGCTGCCCACCTGCAGGCCGAACGACATCAGCGTGGTATGCGCGCTCAGGCCGAGCTCGGCGCGCAGCGCGAGCGGATAGAGCGCCATGCAGTGATGCTCGGTATTGGCGCGCAGGAATACGCAGCGATGGCCTTTGTAATCGACCTCCTCGGTGACGGTGAAGCCCAGGTCGTCGCGATAGAACGCGAGCATGCTCTCCATGTTCTCGACGAACAGGCGCACCGGACCATGCCGCACGATCTTGAACGGCCGCGCGAGCAGGATGCCGGCGACGCCGTACTTTTCCTCCGCGCTCTCCTGCGCGCGGAGTCCCTTTTCGATCGGGATGCCCTGCGCCGTCGCGTCGAGCACCTCGGCCAGCTCGGACTTGTGCGGCAGTTGCGGCGGCTTCGCATAGCGCACGCCGTACATCTCGCGCGGCTTGGAGTAGCCGTCCCAGCCGACCTGCTCGATGCCGTAGTAGAGCTCGTTCGTGTGCCCTTCCGGATCCGGCGGATAGAAATGCCAGTTCGAGCCGGGCAGATCGCGCCCCGCGCGCCGGATCGGCTTGCCGCGCTGCGTGAACCAGTTGAAGGCATCCGAGATTTCCTGCAACGAACCGACCTGCCAGGTGATTTGATTAACGGTGCCTTGCGGCTTCGCCGCCCATGCGTTCACCGCGGCATAAGCGCCGCGTGGAAAGAACACGAACGAATGATGATCGGTGCCGTGGCGCGCGAAGTAACCGATGGTGGGACCGACCTTGCCGCGCTTGTCTTCGGGCAGCCGCGGCGTGAAGTCGAGGGGATCGGAGATGCGGAAGCCGAGCAGCCGGCAGTAGAAGTCCTTGCTGCGCTCGGGATCGGCGACGTTGAGGCCGAAATGACCCAGGCGCCGGATACGGAATGGGCGCGGCCAGCGCACGCCGCCGAGGTCGAATTCGCCTTGCTCTGCAGGCGCGTCGCGCTTCATGTCGCTAGTATAAGATCGCCTCGCATGATCAGCGTCGAGCAGAACGAACTGATGACGCGCGTCGGGCCCGGCACGCCGTGCGGCAAGCTGCTGCGCCGCTACTGGCAGCCGGTGGCGCTCGCAGATGAGATGAGGGGCCCGCGGCCGGTCAAGGCGGTCCGCCTCATGGGCGAGAATTTGGTTCTTTTTAAAAACCAAGACCAGTACGGGCTGATTGAGCGCCAGTGTGCCCATCGCGGCGCCGATCTTGCATATGGGCGGCTCGAAGACGGCGGCCTGCGCTGCTCGTTCCACGGCTGGCTGTTCGACACCACCGGCAAGTGCCTGCAGGCGCCGGCCGAGCCCGCGGGCAGCCGCCTGTGCGAGCACGTGCGGCTGCGCGCCTATCCGGTACAGGAAAAGAGCGGCATCCTCTTCGCCTACCTCGGCGAAGGCGAGGCGCCGGCGTTTCCGCACTTCGACGCGTTCGTCGCGCCCTCCGAGTACACATTCGCGTTCAAAGGCTACTGGGACTGCAACTGGCTGCAGGCCCTGGAAGTGGGGATAGACCCCGCGCACGCGTCCTGGCTGCACAAATTCTTCGAGGATGAAGATCCGGCCGCGAGCTACGGGCGCCAGTTCCGCGGC
Source organism: Burkholderiales bacterium (assembly GCA_036506355.1). GTDB lineage: Bacteria > Pseudomonadota > Gammaproteobacteria > Burkholderiales > SG8-39 > SCGC-AG-212-J23. The sequence continues at coordinate 9,710 of DASXRW010000150.1, read as the reverse complement.
CTGCCGTCCGATGCGCAGATCCCGATCTCCAAGGTGCTGCGCGAGTTCGACCGGCCGGAAATCCGCGTCGAGCGCACCGACTACGGCATGCGGCTGCAGACGCTGCGCAAGATCAGCGATGCGCAGACGCACATCCGGGTGACGAACGTGCTGTTTCCGCAAGCGTTCGTCATCCCCATGAACGCGGAGATGACGATCTCGCAGTGGCACGTGCCGGTCGACGACACCGGCTGCTACTGGTACTCGATCTTCACGAGCTTCGGCGCACCGGTCGACAAGGACACGATGCGCAGCCAGCGCCTCAAGACCTATCCCGCGCCCGACTACCGGCCGATCTATCACCGCGGCAATGGCTGGGGCTTCGATGCCCAAGAGCAGCAAAGCAAGACGTTCACCGGCATGGGCTTCGACATCAACATCCACGACCAGTGGGCCTGCGAGTCGCAGGGGCCGATCGCCGATCGCAGCCGCGAGAACCTCGGCAGCACCGACAAGGGCATCGTGCTTTATCGCCGCCTGCTGGTGGACGCGATCCGGAAGAACGAGGCCGGCGAGCGGCCGCTGATGGTTCTCGATCAGCAAAAGGCGGTTGAGCTCAAAGGCCCACCCGCCATCGACGGCATCGGCCCGACCGAAGGCATGGACGAGTACTGGAAGGTCGCGGACGAGAAACGTCGCCGCCAGTCTGCCTGGGCGGCGTGAACGTACTCAAAGAGATCGAGAGCCGCGGCCTGAAGGCCGTGCGCTTCTCATTCGCCGACCAGCATGGCGTGCTGCGCGGCAAGACGCTCGCGGCGAGCGAAGTGAAGAGCGCGCTGGACCGCGGCGTGACGGTAACCAGCACCCTCCTGCTGAAAGACACGTCGCACCGGACCGTCTTCCCGGCTTTCACCCCGGGCGGTGGCGTCGGCATGCCGGAGCTGCAGGGTGCGGCCGACATCCTGATGATGCCGGACGCGTCGACCTTCCGTGTGCTGCCATGGGCCGCGGACACGGGCTGGGTGCTGTGCGACCTGCGGCTGCAGGACGGCGGCGCGGTGCCGTTCGATTCGCGCGCGGTGCTGCGCAAAGCGCTCGAGAAGCTCGGCGAGTACGAGTTCATCGCCGGGCTCGAGGTGGAGTTCCATGTTTTCAAGATCGCGAACGAGCGTCTACAGCCGGCGGACGCCGGCCAGCCCGGCACGCCGCCGGATGTCGAGCTGCTCACCACCGGCTACCAGTACCTCACCGAGCAGCGCTACGACCTCATCGATCCGGTCGTCCAATTGCTGCGCGATGGATTGGCCGCGCTGCAGTTGCCGCTGCGCTCATTCGAGGTCGAGTTCGGGCCGAGTCAGTTCGAGTTCACGCTCGCGCCGCTCGCTGGGCTCGCGGCCGCCGACGCGATGGTGCTGCTGCGCAGCGCCGTGAAGCAGATCGCGCGACGCCACGGCTACCACGCCACATTCATGTGCCGGCCGAAGCTGCCGAACGTGATGTCGAGCGGCTGGCACCTGCACCAGTCGCTCGCCAAGGGCGGGCGCAATGCGTTCACAGCCGAGCGCGAGGACCTGTCGGATACGGGAAAGAACTACCTGGCAGGCCTGCTCGCCCACGCGCGCGGCGCCTGCGTGTTCAGCACGCCGACGATCAACGGCTACAAGCGCTACCGGCCCTACTCGCTCGCGCCCGATCGCATCATCTGGGGCAAGGAAAATCGCGGCGCGCTGCTGCGCGTGATCGGCAGCCCGGGCAATCCGGCAACGCGCATCGAGAACCGCATCGGCGAGCCGGCGGCGAATCCGTACCTCTATTTCGCCTCGCAGATCTACTCCGGTCTCGACGGCTTGGCGACGCGCCCCGGGCTGCCGCCATCGGCCGACACGCCGTACGAGGCGAAGGCCGCGCTGCTGCCGCACACCCTCGCCGAGGCAATCGCCGCGCTGCGCCTGGACAAGGCGCTGCGCGAAGGCATCGGTGAAACGTTCGTGGACTATTACTGCAAGATCAAGGAAGCTGAGATCGCGCGCTTCAATCTCGAAGTAAGCGATTGGGAACATCGCGAATACTTCGACTTGTTTTGAAAATCCGGGACAGACCACGTTTTCCGCCATCCTGGAGCGCGCAATAATCGTGGTCTGTCCCTGATTTTTCGGGCTAAGGAGTCCTCATGGAAATGCGCACCCTCGGCAAAAGCGGCATCAAGGTTTCCGCCGTCGGTCTCGGTCTGATGTCGATGTCGGGCATCTACGGCAATGCCAACGACGAGGAATCGATCCGCGTGATTCATTACGCGCTCGACAAGGGCATCAACTTTCTGGACTCGGCCGACATGTACGGCTGGGGGCATAACGAGGAGCTGCTCGGCAAAGCGCTGCGCGGGCGCCGCGACCGCGTGGTCGTGGCGACCAAGTTCGGGCAGACCAAAAGCGCCGACGGCAAGCAGGACGTCGATGGCAGCCCGGCCTACGTGCTGCGCGCCTGCGAAGCGAGTCTCAAGCGTCTCGGCATCGACGTGATCGACGTCTATTACCAGCACCGCGTCGATCCGAAAGTGCCGATCGAGGAGACCGTCGGCGCGATGAAGCGCCTGGTCGAAGCGGGCAAGGTGCGCGCGATCGGCCTCTCCGAGGCGCGCCCGGAAACGATCCGCCGCGCCCACAAGATCCATCCGATCGCCGCCGTGCAGAACGAATATTCCCTCTTGTACAGACAAGATGGGGAAGAAACGCTCAGCGCGACGCGCGAGCTCGGCATCTCGCTCGTCGCCTACGCGCCGCTCGGGCGCAGCATGCTCACCGGCTCGGTCAAGGGCAAGGCCGATCTGCCCGACGGCGACCGGCGCCTCGCGCATCCGCGCTTCCAGGGCGAGAACCTCGAGCGCAACGTCAAGATCGTGAAGCGCCTCGAGGAGATCTCGGTGCAGAAGAAGTGCACCCCGGCGCAGCTCGTGCTCGCGTGGCTGCTCGCGCAGGGCAAAGACATCGTCCCGATTCCGGGCACCAAGCGCAAGCAGCGCGTCGACGAGAACCTCGACGCGCTCGAGGTCAGGCTCTCGGCGCAGGAGCTGAAGCGCATCTCGGAGGTGGCGCCGGTCGGCGCCGGCGCCGGCCCGCGCTATCCGGACGATGCGATGAAGCGCGTGTACCTGTAGACGGGTGACGAGCTCGGTCGCGGCCCGGTGGCTGCTGCTCGCCACCTTGTGGTCGCTGCAGTTCATGTTCATGCGCGTGGCCGTGCCGGTGTTCGGCACGGCGCCGGTCGCCGAAGCGCGCGCGCTGTGCGCATCGTTCTTCCTCCTGCCCTGGGTGATCTGGTATGCGCGCCTGTCACTCGCGCCGCGCACGCACTGGCGCGACTACCTCGCCATCGGGCTTACCAACAACGTACTTCCCTTCCTCTGCTTCGCCTGGGCGGCGACCGTGCTGCCCGCCGGTTATATGGCGGTCATCAACGGCACGGTACCGCTGTGGACCGCGCTTTTTTCCGCGTGGCTGCTCCATGAGCGGCTGGGCGCCGCGCGGCTCGCGGGTTTCCTGCTGGGGGTGCTCGGCGTCGGTTTGATCGTGAATCTCGGTCCGCTGGAGCTCAGCCCGCGAATCGTGGCTGCCGCGCTGGCCAGCCTCGCGGGCGCTGCCCTGTGGGGCTGGGCCGGCGTCATGATCAAGCAGCGCTACGGCCGCCTGCCGCCGATGGCGCTCGCGGCCGGGTCGGTGGCCTTCGCGGCGCTCATCATGCTGCCGCTCTGGACGCAGACGCCGCCGCTCGAGGCGTGGACGCCCGCGGCGACCGCGTCGATGATCGCGCTTGGCCTCTTCTGTACCGGCTTCGCCTACGTTCCCTTCTTTACCCTGATCCGCGACATCGGACCGTCGCGCACGCTGAGCGTCGGCATGATCGTCCCGCTGCTCGGGATTTTCTGGGGCTGGCTGATCCTCGGCGAAGCGGTGACGCTGGGCATGCTCGCCGGCGCAGCGCTCGTGCTCGCAGCGCTGGCGCTCGTTATGAAGCGCTGATCGCGACGGCCCAGCGCACCCACAGCACAACCAGGACGACATTACTCGCGGCAAACGCGCTGAGCCGGTGAAACACGTTGTTGTAGCTGAGATGGATGGCGCTATGCGCCACACGTAGCGCGACATACGCCCAGGCGAAATACACGGCGAGCGCATCCGCCGTGCGGGTGACATAGAACGCGAGACAGGCGACGTAGAACAGCACCGGCAGCTCGAGCAGGTTCATCAGGTTGCGATTGGGCAGAGAGACTTCGCCCGGCACATTGGACGATTCGCCGTACCGGAAATCGCGCGCTTTCACCTGGCCGCGCGCCGCCGCCCGGAAGCGGGCGTAGGGGATCAGCAACAGGACGACGAATGTCAGGCCCGCGAGCGCGACCATCGGGTAGAGGATGCGCGCCGGCTCCATGATTACGGCTTCAGCCTTCGACCGGCAGCACCGTGATGCGGTACTCGTGCGCGAGCTTGCGCTTGCGCACCGGGTCTTCGAGCTCCATGCGGAACACCTTACCGGGACGGATGCCGCCCTTGGCCGCGAGCGTCCCGCAGAACATCGCCCAGCCGGGCTTCAGCGGATGGCGCCCCATGAGGTCCTCGGGGGAGCGCATCGCGGTGACCGGGCCCTCCTGATAGAGCTCGCCGTCGGACCATGAGCGCAGCACGAGCTTCTCCCAATGCGGCTTCACCTCGTCATAGCGCCAAGCGTCCTTGGCGACGGGTTTCGCGCAGAGCTGCTTGGAGAGCGAGACGCCGATGGTCTCGGCCTTGCGGTCGGTATGATCCGATCCCACCGTGACCCAGAGGCCATCGGGCTTCGCGAGCAGCACGAACTCCACCTCACCGCTCGTGTCGGGGCCGGACACCTGGATCTCATCGGCCATGGTGAGGAGGTTGGCCGAGACCCGGTAGAAGATCGGCGTCGTCTTCGGCGGCTTCACGCCGATCTCCTCGAGCTCCCTGATGTGCTTCCTGAGCGCGGCTTCATCGCGGCCGGTCCAGCCGGCGATGACCAGCTCTTTGAATTCGCCCATGGGTCGACTTAGGCGACTTTGCGCTTCGCCGCGGGCGACGGGATGTCGTAGCTCGCCATCAGGTCGTCGACCACGCGATGGAATTCCAGCCACGGCGCTTCGCGGAAGCTGTGGTTGCGCACGATGAAGGAGGCGCCGGCGTAGAACTTCTCGTACTGCAGGTGCCGGCCGGCGAACTCGGAGCCGATCAGATCCCATACGAGCTTGTACAGCTTCATGCGCTCCAGCGCCGCAAGCTGCGGCGTTTGCCAGTATTTTTCGAACAGCTCGCGCAAATGGCCATCGTGCATCACCGAGACATCGGCCGGCATCTGGAATACGCCGCCGCCGACCAGCTCGCGCAGCGCGTCGATGATCGACGAGTGGCTCTCGGTGCACCAGTTGAGCGCCGCGTACATATAACGCCGATTGAAGGTCATCCAGCCCTCGGGCCACTCCTCGGCGTCCTGGATCTGCCCGGCGATCATGCCGCCGAGCGCCGCTTCGAGCGCCGCGAAACGGCCGAGCACTTCGCGCACCGCGGGCACTTCGTTGGCGCCCGAGGCGTGCGCGATCTTGCTCGCGAGCCCCACGATCAGCTTCAGCTTCTCGTGGAAGCGCACGTTCGACTGGTGGTTGCCGTAGCAGTGCCCCGGCGTCTTGATGTAGATCTCGCGCGCGAGGATCGCGTCCAGGTGCACGAAGACGCGCTCCCAGGGCACCTTCACGTTCTCGCACATCACCATCGAGTCGGTCTCGTCGAAGCGCCAGGTGAGCGGGTTCTCGAACTCGCAGCTCGCGTAGCGCTCGAAGGGCTTGCGCGACCAGAGCGTCACGCCCGGCGTGTTGACCGCGACCGCGCAGGTCACGGATTCCGCGAGCTGCGTCGGCGCGAGCGGCAGGAGGTTGCCGATCCAGATCTCGTTCGCGAATACCGCGCCGGTCGCGAGCATCTTCATGCCGCTGATCACCAGGCCGTCGTCATCCTCCCGCACCACCCGGAGGGAGGGCACCGGCAGGTTTTGCTTTTGATAAAAATCGGGATTGCGCGCCGCCTGCGGTGGCAGCACAGCATAAACGCCGTAGACATCGTCCTTGCGCATGTGCTCGTAGTAGCGCACGAGGTTGTCGGCGTATTTGCCGAACACCTCGGAGTTCATCGCCATGCCGGTGACGAAGCTCGAGACATGGTCGGGCGAGCGGCCGAGCAGGCCGTGGCTCATGGCCGCGATCGCGCGATGCAAATGGGTGCGCTTCTGCAAATCGTCGCGCGTTTTCGCGCGCAGGAAATAGGCGCTGTAGCGTTCCTTGCCCTCGGTGAAGCTGAACGCCGGATCGGCGCGCTTCAGGTCGTAGATCGCCGCCATCGAGCGCGCGGCGTTGCGGAAGCCGGGATGCGTAGTGACGTCGTCGACGCGCTCCGAGCCGATGTAGACGACGCGCCCGTCGCGCAGTGATTCGAGGTGCTCAGCGCCGGTCTTTAGCATGGCCAGCCTCCTTCCCGGAGGTCTCGTAATAGTGGATTTCGTGCAGGATGCAGCCGCCCTTGGAGGTGAACGGCCCGTGGTGCACGCCCGGCGGACGGCAGGCGTAGGTCGGCGCGAAGCACTGCTCGCCGCCGCGCCCTTGCGCGTCGTTGCCGACGATCAGGTCGCCGTGCACGACGTACACCTCTTCCCAGTGATCGTGCACGAAGGGCTCGGTGGAATAGGCGCCGGGCTCGATCTTGAGGAGGCGCGTGCGGCTGCCCTTCTTGGCGGTCTCGTCGAGATCCGATGCCAGGATCTTCTGGTAGAACCCCGGCGGATAGCCCGGCGGGCGCTCCCAGCCGGTGTTGAGATCGACCTTCACAAATTCAAGATGCTGCTTGGGCTTCATCAGGCACCCTCCTCGTTGCCGTCGACCCAGGGGGCGCGGAATACCTCGTCCTGCGCCATCGCCTGGTGAACGACGCTTCCTTCGTATGGCGGAAACTGCTTGAAATCCTCGCGCGCCGCGGCACGCGCCCCGGACTGCAGCGCCGCCTCCATGGATTCGACGGATTCGAACTCGAGCTGCGCAAGCAACACCGTGCGACCGCGGTTGACGGTAAACGGATCGCGCCAGTCGAGCGGCGTATGCAGCATGACGCGCCGGATGCCGGGCCAGCGTGCGAGCAGCGGCACGTGGACCTCGCGGTAGCGTTCGACGAAGCGTTCAGCCTCCGCCGCCGTGATGTCGTAGCGCACGAAGTAGGAAACGCTCATGCGGCCTTCGAGTCGTGCAGCATGAACTGCAGCATCGCCACCGCGCGGTCGCCCGAGGCGACGAGATCGCGCGCGAGCAGGCGCAGCTGGCGGAAGCGCCGCGCGTCGAGCCGCTCGAACAGCACGTCGTTCACGCGGCGCTGGAACGGCGCGAGGCGCTCCAGCAGCTCGCGGCTCTTGGCGTTGGATCGCAGCAGCACGCGGCGGCCGTCGCCCGGGTCGCCGACCTTCTCGAGGATGCCGCTCGCCACCAGCTTGTTCGCTTCGATGGTGATGAAGGCGCCGGAGCGATGCAGCCGCGCCGCCACTTCACCGACCGACAGCAGCCCTTCGGCGCGCGACACGAGCATCAGGATCTCGTACTGCGCCCCCGAAATGCCGACGATCGCGGCGAACGCGTCGCGGCAGGTATCCAGGCGGTGGCCGTAGGCGATGAGATCGTGGATCAGCCCGCGGAACTCGGCGTCGGAGCCTTCGACGAGCAGCGCCGCCCGCGACACCGTGACGGGAAGTGCCGCGTTGAACACCGGGGCGGCTTTGCGGCGGCGGGGCCGGGCCATTGACCGGGGGATTCTGGACTCGCAGAATTAGCTTTGTCAATTAGCTTTCTCATCAAAGCATGAGCGTCCCGCCTCGCGTGCTCGTGGCCGGCGCCGGCCCGGTGGGCCTCGCTGCGGCCAACGTGCTTGCGGACGCCGGCATCGGCGTCACCGTGCTCGAGGCCGAGCCGCGGCCGCCGGAGAACCTGCGCGCCTCGACCTTCCAGCCGCCGACGCTCGACCTGCTGGCGCGCTTCGGCGCCACCGCGCGCCTGATCGAGATGGGGCGCGTCGCGCGCAAGGTGCAATACCGGGATCGGGCAGGCTGGATCGCCGAGCTCGACTTCGGGGTGCTCGAAGGTGACACCCAGCATCCCTTTCGCGTGCAATGCGAGCAGTACCGGCTCAATCAGGTGCTCGCCGCACGGCTGAAGGACGTGCGGTTCGGCGCCGAGGTCACCGCGCTGGACCAGGATGCGGATGGCGTCACGGTGACGATCAACGGCGCCCAGAAGCAGCGCGGCGACTGGCTGATCGGCGCCGACGGCGGCCGCAGCCGCGTGCGCGAGGCGCTCGGCATCCCGCTCGAAGGCTTCACCTGGCCGGAGCGCTTCCTCGTCGCGAGCACGCCGTTCGACTTTGCGCAGGCGATCCCGCGACTCGCCGATGTGAGCTACTTCGCCGACCCGGAGGAATGGTTCTTTCTGCTGCGCGTGCGCGAGGTGTGGCGCGCGATGTTTCCAACCCGGCCGGAGGAAAGCGATCAGGAAATCCTGTCGGACGCGTCGATCGAGCGGCGGCTGCAGCGCGTGCATGCGAAGTCGGGGCGCTACGAGATCACGCATCGCACGCTCTATCCGGTGCACCAGCGCGTGGCCCAGAGCTACCGGCGCGGCCGCGTATTCCTCGCCGGCGACGCCGCGCACCTCAACAATCCGCTCGGCGGCATGGGGATGAACGGCGGCATCCATGACGCGTTCAACCTCGCGCAGAAGCTCGCCGCGGTGATCCGCGGGCAACGACCGGTGGAGGAGCTCGAGCGCTATGAGCGCCAGCGCCGGCCGGTCGCGCTTGAGTACGTGAACACGATTACCATCGCCAACAAGCGCCACCTCGAGATGCGCGATGCCGGGGAGCAGCGCCGCTGGCGCGCCGATCTCGCGCGCGCGATGACCGATCGCACCGCCGGGCGCGAGTACATGCTGAAGCTCTCGATGATTGCCAGCCTTAGGAAATACGAATGCGCCTAGCTCTTCTATTGCTCGCCTTCGCGCCGCTCGTCGCGTCGGCGCAGTTCCCATCGCGGCAGGTCACAATCGTCGTGCCCTACTCTCCGGGCAGCACCTCCGACCTGCTGCCGCGGGCCATCGCGCCGCTCATGTCGCAGTCGCTCGGCGTGCCGGTGGTGGTCGAGAACCGGCCGGGCGCCGGCGGCAATGTCGGCGCCGCCATCGTGGCGAAGGGCGAGGCGAGCGGCCACACGATCGCGATGACGCCCTCGGCCATCCTCGCGACTAACCAGTGGCTCTACAAGGAGCTCAACTACGACCCGCAGAAGGATTTCGTGCCCGTGATCAACGCCGCGACCACGCCGAATCTCTGGGTGGCGCATCCCGGGTTGCCGGTGAAGACCATGAGCGACGTGATCGCGCTGGCGAAAGCGAAACCCGGCTCGCTCAGCTTCGGCTCCGGCGGCGCCGGCACCACCAGCCACCTGTGCGGCGAGTTGCTCAAGACCACGGCGCACATCGACATGGTGCACGTCCCCTATAAGGGGCCGGCGCCGGCCGTGCAGGACCTGCTCGCCGGCCGCGTGCCGCTCATGTGCGACAACTTCTCCAACGTCATCAACCACGTGAGGAGCGGGAAGCTCCGCGCCATCGCGCTCACGGCGCTCAAGCGCCATCCGCAGGCGCCCGA
>DASXRW010000149.1:0-7025 GCA_036506355.1 Burkholderiales bacterium | reverse complement strand
CGCGGCACGCGCACCAAGTTCCTGGTCGACCGCGCGATCGGCAGCGAGGCTTCCGGCATCACGCAGGTGATGATCCAGTTCGCACCGGGCAAGACCCAGTCGCTGCACCGGCACCCCGGTGAAGCGTGGCTCTACGTGGTCGAAGGCCACGGCCACAGCTTCATGGGCACCGCGCCCGACAAAGGCGAGCACCACCGCTGGAAAAAAGGCGATCTCATCATCGTCGACCATTTCCTGTGGCACCAGCACTTCAACGACGATCCCAACAATCAGGCGAGACTGGTCCGCGTGCACATGTTCGACTCGATCCTCGAGACGATGCGCGCGCTGATGGATCCGATGGTCTTGTTCGAGGAAGCCGAGGACACGCTGCTCTCGGTGCAGGAAATCTCGCAGATCGCCTGGCCCGACGACCGGCGTCCCGAGGACTGATGGCGCAACCCGCCGCCGCGCTGCCGCCGGGCGTGCTCTCGCTGCACGTCCTGCCCGCCGACCATCACGACAAGGACTGGGACGCGATCATCGTGCCGAAGAACGTGAAGGAGCGCCTCTTGTCGCAGGCGCTCGTCACGCTCCGCCACGGCCGCAAGCTCTCGCAGCTTGCCGGCCTGCCGCACGGCCTGATCGTGCTCGCCGGGCCGCCGGGCACGGGCAAGACCACGCTCGCGCGCGGGCTGGCGCAGGTCGCGGCACTGGCGCTCGCGCGCGAGGGCGCGACCACGCTGGTCGAGATCAATCCCCACGCCTTTCCGAGCGACATGCTCGGCGAGAGCCAGCGCAACATCATGCGCCTGCTGCAGGACACGATTCCCGAGATCGCCGCGCGCCGGCCGCACACCGTGGTGCTGATCGACGAGGTCGAGAGCTTCGCGGTGCGGCGCACCAGCGCGTCGTTCGAGACCAACCCGGTGGATGTGCATCGCGCCACCGACGCGGTGATGCTGGGCGTCGACGAGATTGCGAGGAAGCTCCCTTCGGTGCTTTTCGTCACCACGACCAACTTCATCGAAGCGATCGACGACGCGTTTCTCTCGCGCGCCGACCTGGTGATGCATTTCGCGCTGCCGAATGCGCAGACCATCGCCAACATCCTGCAGCATTCGCTCGCGGAGCTGGCGGTGCAATGGCCGCAGCTCCAGCCGCTGGCGGAGGCGCGCAGCGACATCGCCCAGGTCGCGGCGCTGTGCGAAGGCTGGAACGGCCGCCAGGTAAGGAAGCTCGTGCTGGCGGCGCTCGCGCAGCGGCTCGAGGTGGCGAAGGACCCGGCGCTGCTCACCTTCGATGATCTGCGCGAGGCGGCGCGCAAGCGCGGCGGCGTCGAGTGGGCAGGCGAAGCGGCGCCGTCGTCCAAAGAGTTGTTTCCCGATGTGCCCGAGCATTTAAAACATGATCATGACCACGGCCATGATCACAAGCCCAGGAGGATGCGTTCATGAAGTTGAAGGTCGCACTCGCCGCCGCACTGGCGGCCCTGCCGCTCGCCGCGGCAGCGCAGTCGTTCGCTGGAAAGACGGTCACCATCGTCGTCGGCTACAAGGCCGGCGGCGGCTACGACGCCACGGCGCGGCTGCTCGCGCGCCATCTGCCGAAGCACATCCCGGGCAAGCCGACGGTGATCGTGCAGAACATGCCCGGCGCGAACAGCATCATCGCGGCGAACCACGTGTATGCCGTGGCGAAGCCCGACGGCCTGACCATCGGCACGTTCAACCGCAACCTGCCGATCGCGCAGCTCACTAGCGTGCAGGGGGTGAAGTTCGACATCCTCAAGTTCCAGTGGATCGGCTCGGCGGCGAACGAGACCACCATCCTCGCGATCCGCAACGACCTGCCCTACAAGAACTTCGACGAGCTGCGCAAGGCAAAGCAGGAGATCGTGATCGGCTCGACCGGCCCGGGTGCCAACACGCACGATTTCCCGCTCCTCCTCAAGGAGCTGCTCGGCGTCAAGATCAAGCTCGTCAGCGGCTATTCGAGCAGCGCCGACATCATGCTGGCGGTCGAGCGCAAGGAGGTCGACGGCCGCGCCGGGTCCTTCACGTCGCTGCGCCCGTTCATCGATCGCAACCTGGTGCGACCGATCGTGCGCGCGCGCTCCACGGAGCCGGGGCTCGAGAAGCTGCCCTCGGATGAGAGCTTCGCGCCCAATGCGCGCGCCAAGGCCATCATGGCGCTGCGCTCGGCGCCCGAGCTGGTGGCGCGGCCCTACGTGTTGCCGCCGGCGACGCCGGCGGAGATCGTCAAGACGATGCGCGATGCGTTCGCCAAGGCGATCAAGGATCCGGAGCTCGAGAAGGAGGGCGAAAAGGCCAAGATGGATCTCGAGTTCACGCCCGGCGACGAGGCGCTGAAGATCCTGCGCGAAGTGATGCACCAGCCGAAGGACATCGTCGACGAGTTCAGCAAGTACATCAAATTCGGCGAATGAACTTCTTTCGCCCCCCTGATAAGGGGGGTGTGAGCCGCAGGCGAACGGGGGGTTTGGTTTTCAAAACCGAAAACCCCCCGCTCACTTCGTTCGCTTCCCCCCTTATCAGGGGGGCAACAAAAGCATGATCGAAGCCCTCATCCAGGGCCTCTTCCTCGTCCTGCAGTGGAAGGCGCTCGGCTTCATGATGCTCGGCGTGCTGCTCGGCTTCTGGGTCGGGCTGCTGCCGGGCCTGGGCGGCGCGACCACGCTGGCGCTGATGCTGCCCTTCGTCTACACGATGCAGCCGGTCGAGGCCTTCGCGTTCCTGCTCGGCATGCATTCGGTCGTCGCGACCACCGGCGACATCACCTCGGTGCTCTTCGGTGTGCCGGGCGAGGCGTCGAGCGCCGCGACGATCCTCGACGGCTACGCCATGGCGAAGAAAGGCGAAGCCGGCCGCGCGCTCGGCGCGGCGCTCATGAGCTCGCTCGTCGGCGCGATCGTCGGCGCGGCGGCGCTCGCGCTCGCCATTCCGGTGGTGCGGCCGCTGGTGCTCACCTTCGGCTCGCCAGAGCTCTTCATGCTGGCGATCGTCGGGCTCGCCTTCATCGCGTCGCTCAGCTCGCACGGCGGCCGCGGCATGCTGCGCGGCTTCCTCGCCGGCGCGCTCGGGCTTTTCTTCGCCACCGTCGGCCAGGACCCGCAGGCGGGCGTCGCGCGCTACACGTTCGACCTGCTCTACCTGTGGCAGGGGCTCGACCTCGTGCCGGTGCTGGTGGGCATCTTCGCCATCCCGGAGATCATCGATCTCATCGGGCGCGGCACGTCGATCGCCGGCTCGATGCCGCAGGGCAAGCTCAGCGCCGGCGCGTTCGAGGGCGTGAAGGACACCTTCCGCCATTTCTGGCTGACGATCCGCTGTAGCCTGATCGGCACCTTCATCGGCATTCTCCCCGGCCTCGGCGGCTCGGTGGCGCAGTGGATGGCGTACGGCCACGCGACGCAAAGCGCGCGCACCGCCGAGGAGCGCAAGGGCTTCGGCCAGGGCGACGTGCGCGGCGTGCTCGGGCCGGGCGCCGCCAACAACTCCAAGGAAGGCGGCTCGCTCGTGCCGACCATCGCCTTCGGCGTCCCGGGCAGCACGGCGATGGCGATCCTGCTCGGCGGTTTCGTGCTGCTCGGCCTCGTGCCCGGGCCGGACATGCTGACCAAGCACCTGGCGCTCACCTACTCGATGGTGTGGACCATCGTCATCGCCAACATAGTCACGGTGCTTGCCTGCTTCCTCTTCTTGAACCATCTCGCGCGGCTCACGACCGTGCGCGGCTCTATCCTCATCCCGCTGATCCTGGTGCTGGTCTTCATCGGCAGCTACACCTCGAACAGCCACTACGGCGACATCGTGGTGACGCTCTTCTTCGGCGCCGTGGGCTATCTGATGGTGCTCGCCGGCTGGCCGCGCGCGCCGTTCGTGCTGGGTCTCGTGCTCGGCAAGATCGCGGAGAACTATCTGTACATCTCGGTCGCGCGCTACGAGGCGGCCTGGCTCACTCGCCCGGTGGTCTTGGTACTGATCGTCATCGCGGTCGCGGTCATCGTCTATCCGCTGTACCAGGCGCGGCGCAGGACGGCGCATGCCTAGAAGAGCGTCGCTCATCCTCGCGATCGGCGTGATGATCATGTCCGGCTATGGCGTGTTCGCGGCGACCGCGTGGCCGTGGAAGGCGGCGCTCTTTCCGCTCGCGATCGGCATCCCGCTCTTCTGCCTGGCCGCGGTCGAGGCGCTTTGGGCGTTCTTCGGTCGCGAGGCAGCTAGCGAAGGCTCGATGGAGCTGCAGATCACGCCGCCCGGGCGCGCCACATGGCTTGCGGCGGCCTGGATGCTCGCGTTCTTCGCGGCGGTCGTGCTGCTCGGCTTCCCGTTCGCGGTGCCGCTCTTCGTGCTGGTGTACCTCAAATTCCAGGGAGGCGAAGGATGGGTGCTCTCGATCGTCATTACGGTGGCCGTGGCCGCGGTCTTCTACGGGCTGTTCGACGCCATGCTGCATCTGCCCTTTCCTTCGGGATTGCTCTTGGACTGGCTGGGGCTGTCCTAGCCCAGCCCTTCCCGTCGCGCCCGATCCGGCTTCTGGTGCCGAACCCGCCGGGCGGGGCGAGCGACTCGCTCGCGCGCATCGTGGCGCCGAAGCTCGCGGAATTCCTCGCCCAGCCGGTCGTCGTGGACAACCGTCCCGGCTCCAACGGCAACCTGGCGACGGAGCTGACCGCGCGCGCGGCACCGGACGGCCATACCCTGATGCTTTGCACCGACGCGCAGATCGTGATCAGCCCGCATCTGTACGCCAGGATGCCGGTGGATCCGGTGAAAGACCTGGTGCCGATCGCGACACTCGTCAGCACTTCAATGGTGCTCTCCGTCCTGCCCTCGCTGCCGGTGAAGAACCTGCAGGAATTCGTCGATTACGCCCGCCGCTCCAATCCGCCGCTCGCCTACGCGTCCATCGGCAACGGCAGCCTGCACCATCTGGTGATGGAGATGTTCAAGCAGCGCGCCGGCATCGACCTGCTGCACGTCCCGTTCAAGGGCGGCGGCCCGGCAACCGTGGCCCTGCTCGGCGGCGAAGTTGCCGCGATGTTCGGCGGCGGCGCGGTGTCGGCGCACATCCGCTCGGGAAAGCTGCGCGGCCTGGCCGTCGCCGGCAAGCAGCGCGCCGCGGCCTATCCGGAGCTGCCGCGGCTCGGCGAGTTCTATCCGGGGCTGGAAGCCAACGCCTGGCTCGCGCTGTGCGGCCCGGCTGCCATTCCGGAGCCGACGCTCTCGCGCCTGCGCAGCGAGACGCGGCGCGTGCTCGCCGATGGCGACACGCTGCACAAGCTTCGCGGCCTCGGCGAGGCCGAGCCTTACATCACCACGCCGGAAGAATTCGCCGCCCTGATTCGCGCCGATTACGCGAAATATGGCGAGATCGTGAAAGCGGTCGGCGCGAAGATCGATTGATGCAAACAAAGCGGGCGCTGTGGCTCTCCGCCGCAGGATACATGCCATGAGGCGCGCGCAGTTATTGCTGGCGGCAGTTGTCGCGCTCACCTGCGCCGCATCGGCGCACGCCTGGCCGACCCGCGCGGTGCGCGTGATCGCGACCAGTCCGCCGGGCGGCTCGGTCGATCTGCTCGCGCGCATCGCGGCCGAGGAATTCAGCAGCGTCTTCGGCCAGCCGTTCGTGGTCGAGAATCGCCCCGGCGCGAACGGCAACATCGGCGTCGAGCTGGTGCTCAAGGCGCCTGCCGACGGACATCTATTGTTCGTCGCGCCGCCCGGGCCGTTCAGCATCAACGCGCAACTCATGCCGACCGTGCCGTTCGATCCGCGCGCCGACATCGCGCCGGTGGCGCTGCTCGGCGTCTCGCCGCTGCTGCTAGTGGCGCATCCGTCGGTGCCGGCGAGCAACCTGCGCGAGCTCATCGCCTGGCTGCGCGCGCGGCAGGGTCGCGTCGACTACGCGTCGCAGGCCGTCGGCTCGACCGGGCATCTCGCGATGGAGCTCTTCAAGACGCTCGCGGGCGTCGAGGCGACGCACATTCCGTACAAAGGCTCGGCGGCGCAGGCGACCGCGGATCTCCTCGCCGGCCGCGTGCTCATGAGCTTCGTCAACACGAGCACCACGCTGCCTTACATTCGCAGCGGCCAACTGCGCGCGATCGCGGTCGCGGAGAAATCGCGCATCGCGTCGGCGCCCGCGGTCCCGACGCTAGACGAAGCAGGTCTACCCGGTTTCGAAGCGACGCCCTGGCTCGGCCTCGGCGCGCGCGCCGGAACTCCTCCGGAAATCGTTCAGCGCCTGAACGAGACTGCGCGCCATGCGCTCGCGAGACCGGAGATCATCGCGCGGCTGCATCAGATCGGCATCGAGCCGCGGCCCATGAGCCCGGCGCAATTCGCCGGCTTCATCCGCGCCGAGACCGACAAGTGGGGCGACATCATTCGGCGCTCGGGAGCGAAGGCCGAGTGATGAAACGCTGGCTCAGGAAATCGCCGGTGCAGACATTCCTGCTCGTGCCGCTCGCCACGATCGCCTGGGAATGGGGGTTCGGCACGCTGCAGCTGCAGCCCGCCTTTGTGCCGCTCATGCTGTGGGGCTATCTGCAATACCGGCTGTGCGGCCGCTATCGCATCGTGCTCGGCGGCGGCGGGCCCGGGCTTTCGGGCGCGCCGCCCGAGCGCCTGGTCGAGAGCGGCATCTACGCCTGGACGCGCAACCCGATGTACCTCGGCCACATCATCTACACGATCGGCGTTGCGCTCACCTTTCAGTCGCTCTTCGCCGCGGCGATCGCGGCGGCGCGCATCGTGTGGTTCCACTTCCGCGTGCTGCGCGACGAGCGCGGACTTGTCGAGCGCTTCGGCGAGCCGTATCTGGCCTATACGCGGCGCGTGAAGCGCTGGATTCCCGGACTGTTCTAATTACGGACGTTGTCCGGAATTAGCGTGGGCGGTCGCCCTGGATGGTGACGCGCCGCATCCAGCGGTTCTCTTCCGGATTGAAGTCGCGCCGCGCGTGCAGCGTGCAGCGGTTGTCCCACAGCAGGAGGTCGCCCACGCGCCAGCGGTGCTCGT
>DASXRW010000148.1:0-6730 GCA_036506355.1 Burkholderiales bacterium | reverse complement strand
TCGTTGTCGTACCACGAGGACACCTTGACGAGCGTGCCGTCGGAGACGCGCGTCAGCGTCGAATCGAAGATCGAGCTTGCCGGGTTGTGGTTGAAGTCCGACGAGACGAGTGGCTCGGTGTTGTACTCGAGAAGCCCTTTCAGGTCCGACTCGGAAGCCTGTTTCACCGCGCGGTTCACTTCCTCGACCGTAGTCGCCTTCTTGGCGACGAAGGTCAAATCGACGATGGAAACGTTGATCGTCGGCACGCGGATCGAGTAGCCGTCGAGCTTGCCGTTGAGATGCGGCAGGACGAGTCCCACGGCCGCCGCGGCACCGGTCTTCGTCGGGATCATGTTGTGCGTGGCCGAGCGCGCCCGCCGCAGGTCCTTGTGATAGACGTCGGTCAGCACCTGGTCATTGGTGAACGAATGGATGGTGTTCATCAGGCCCGCGGCCACGCCGATGCGATCGTCGATCGCCTTGACGAGCGGCGCGAGGCAGTTCGTCGTGCACGAGGCGTTGGAGATCACGGTGTCGGCATCCTTCAGCATCTTGTGGTTGACGCCGAAGACGATCGTGCGGTCCACGTCCTTTTCGCCCGGCGCGGAGATGATCACTTTCTTCGCGCCGGCCTGCAGGTGCGCGCCCGCTTTCGCCTTGCTGGTGAAAAGGCCGGTGCACTCCAGCACGATGTCCACGCCCAGTTGGCGCCAGGGCAGCTTGGTCGGGTCGCGCTCGGCGACCACGCGGATGCGGTCGTTGTTCACCACCAGGCTGTCGCCATCGACGCGCACCGTGCCCGGGAACGGTCCATGCGCCGTGTCGTACTTCAGCAGGTGCGCGTTGGTCGCCGCGTCGCCCAGGTCGTTCACGGCGACGAACTGCAGGTCGTGCTTCTTGCCGCCTTCATAGTGGGCGCGCAGCACCATGCGGCCGATGCGGCCGAACCCGTTGATCGCTACTTTGATCGTCATTTGAGTACGCTCCTCACTGCTTCGGCCACGCGCTCGCGCGTGAAGCCGAAATGCTTGAACAGGTCGGCCGCCGGCGCCGATTCGCCGTAGCGGTCGATGCCGACCACGCCGCCCTCCGGGCCGACGTACTTGCGCCAATAGTCGCTGACGCCGGCTTCCACTGCTACCTTGGGCAGCGCAGTAAGGACAGTGTTCCGGTAATCGGCCGGCTGGCGATCGAACACGCTGGTCGAGGGCATCGACACGACGCGGACGGGGACTCCCTCCCCCGCAAGCAGTTTTTGCGCCTCGAGCGCGATCGCCACTTCCGAGCCGGTGGCGATGATCACGGCGCGGGCCCCCGCAGCGTCCGACCGCACATACCCGCCGCGCTCCGCCGCCATCGGGTCGTCGTGGCGCGCGAAGGGTACATTCTGGCGGGTGAGAAGCAAGGCGCAGGGGCCGTCCCTGCGCTTGATCGCCGCGCCCCAGGCGACTGCGGTCTCCAGCGTGTCCGCCGGGCGCCAGACGTGCATGTTCGGCATCAGGCGCAAACTGGCGGCGTGCTCGATCGGCTGGTGCGTCGGCCCGTCTTCGCCGAGGCCGATCGAATCGTGCGTGAACACGTAAATGACGTGCGCGCCCATCAGCGCAGCGAGGCGGATCGCATTGCGCGCGTAGTCGGAAAACACGAGGAAGGTGCCGCCGTAGGGGATGAACCCGCCGTGCACCGCCAGGCCGTTCATCACCGCGCACATGCCGAACTCGCGCACGCCGTAGAAGACGTAATTGCCGCCGCCCTCGCGGCCGATCACCTTCGACGTCTTGGCCATCGTCAGGTTGGACCCCGTGAGGTCGGCCGACCCGCCCACGAGTTCGGGCAGTGCCGGCACCAGGGCGTCGAGCGCGAGCTGCGAGGCGCGCCGCGTGGCCAAGGTCTCGGCCTTTTGGTTGAACTCCTCCACCACCCGGCGCGCCGCGGCGTCGAAATCCGTGGGCAGCTCGCCCGCCATACGGCGCTTGAACTCGGCGGCTTCGGCCGGGAATTGCTTCGCATAGGCGTTGAAGCGTCGCTGCCAGCTGCGCTCGGCGCGCTTGCCGGACTCGCGCGCGTCCCAGCCTTCGTAGACCGACTGCGGGATCTCGAACGCCGGATGGAGCCAGCCCAGCGCCTGCCGAGTGGCGGCGATTTCCTCCGCGCCGAGCGGCGCGCCGTGCGCGGCGCCGGTGTTGGCCTTCTTCGGCGCGCCCTTGGCGATGGTGGTCTTGGCGCAGATCAGCGTCGGGCGGGTGCGCTCGCGCTTAGCCTTCTTGAGCGCCTTGTCCACGGCCTCGACGTCGTGCCCGTCGACGTTGGCGATGACCTGCCAGCCGTAGGACTCGAAGCGGCGGCGCACGTCGTCCGTGTACCACTGCTTGATCTGCCCCTTGTCGGAATCGATCGAGATGCCGTTGTCGTCGTAGATGGCGACGAGCTTGCCCAGGCCGAGGGTGCCAGCGAGCGCGCAGGACTCGTGCGAAACGCCTTCCATCATGCAGCCGTCGCCCATGAAGACGTAGGTGTAGTGGTCGACGAGCGTGTGGCCGGGGCGGTTGAACTCGGCGGCGAGCAGCCGCTCGGCGAGCGCCATGCCGACGGCGTTGGAGATGCCCTGGCCGAGAGGCCCGGTGGTGGTCTCGACCCCCGGGGCGCAGCCGCGCTCGGGGTGGCCGGGAGTCTTCGAGCCGAGCTGGCGGAAGCGCCGCAGCTCGGCGAGCGGCAGGTCGTAGCCGGTGAGGTGCAGGACGCTGTAGAGGAGCATCGAGCCGTGGCCGTTCGAGAGCACGAAGCGGTCGCGGTCGGCCCAGGCGGGATTGGCGGGGTTGTGGCGGAGGTGCCGCTTCCACAGGGCCACGGCGATCTCCGCCATGCCCATCGGCATCCCTGGGTGGCCGGACTTGGCCGCTTCCACCGCGTCCATCGCGAGCGCGCGAATGGAATTGGCTAGCTCGGCGTCGGTGGCCTTGGCCGTTACGGGGGAGTCCATCGGAGCGCGCAAATTATACTCAGCGCATGATCCCGCTCCCCTTCTCTAGCCCGCTCGACTACGAGCACAGGGTCGCCTGCGACGAGCCCGGCGCGCAGTCGTCCGAATGTCACTGGTTCGTGTTCCGCGGCGACGAGCTCTTGGTCGAGATGGGGCCGACGGTCGCGCCGAGCGACGATCTGCGGGTCAAGGCACGGCCGGCCTGGGCGAAGCTGCCGTTGCAGAAAAACCACAACTGGCTGGGTTCCGCCGCGCAGCGCACCCTATATCTAGGGCGCCTCGCGGGCCAGCAATGCTGGGCCGCCGAGCTGCCGGCCGAGGCAGCGACGCCTGCGGGCATGGCGTGGGCGGGCCTGCGCGCCCTGTTCACGGTGCTGGACGACGCGCAGTTCGCGCTCGCCGGCCGGGCGCTGCAGCTCGTCGCCTGGGACCGCACGCACCAGTTCTGCGGGCGCTGCGGCACGCCTACCGTAGCCAAGAGCGAGGAGCGCGTGCGCGTGTGCCCTGCCTGCAAGCTCTCGGCCTACCCGCGGGTGGCGCCCGCGATCATGGCCCTCGTTCATAGGGAAAAAGAGCTCCTCCTGGCGAGGAGCCCGCACTTCCCGCCCGGCATGTACAGCGCGCTCGCCGGCTTCGTCGAGCCCGGCGAGTCGCTCGAGCAGTGCCTCGCGCGCGAGGTGCACGAGGAAGTCGGCGTGCGGGTAAACAACATCCGCTACTTCGCGAGCCAGCCGTGGCCGTTCCCGCACTCGCTGATGATCGCGTTCATTTGCGATTGGGTGAGCGGTGAAGTGAAGCCGCAGGAAGCGGAAATCGAGGAAGCAAAGTGGTTCGACGTATTGCAATTGCCGAAACTTCCGAGCAAAATCTCGATCGCTCGTAGATTGATCGATGCGGTTTGTCAAGAGCTGGTCGGATAGTCGAACGAGCAAATTCGAGTACTTAGGAGGTTTTGCACGAATTGAGCGCGATTGAAGATCGCTGTGTGCGCCGCAAGGCGCGGATGGAAGGCGAGGCTGCTACCGCGGGCTTCGCCTTCGCATTTTGGAGGGTGACGAAATGAACGGTCTGCATCTCATCGGTGACCTCACCGGCTGCCGCTGCGATCCGCAGCTCCTTCTGGACGGCGAGAGCTTCCGCGGCAAGTGCGTCGAGATGGTGGAAGCCGCCGGCCTGACGAGCGTCGGCGTCTCCTTTCACCAGTTCGACGGCTGCGGCTTCACCGGCTGCATCGTGCTCGCCGAGTCGCACCTCGCGATCCACACCTGGCCCGAGCGCCAGGGGCTGACGCTCGACGTCTACGTCTGCAACTACAGCGCCGACAACTCCGCCAAGGCGAGGAAGCTGTTCGACACCATCGTCGCGTTCTTCCAGCCGACCGAGGTCGCGCGCCAGGAGCTCGACCGCGGCGAGCACCTGCTGATGGAACCGCTGAGCGCCACCACCGGCTTCTACATCAAGGCCGGCAAGCAGATCGGCGAGTGGCAGACCAAGTTCCAGAAGATGCAGATCTACGAGACGCCGCACTACGGCAAGCTCTTCCGGCTCGACGGGTTCAACATGACCTCCGAGAAGGAGGAGTTCGTCTACCACGAGAACCTGATCCACCCCGCGCTGACTGCGCATGCGGCGCCGAAGAAGGTGCTGATCATCGGCGGCGGCGACGGCGGCTCCTCCGAGGAGGCACTCAAGCACCCGTCGGTCGACAATGTGACCATGGTCGAGATCGACGCCGACGTGATCAGCGTCGCGAAGGAGCACTTCCAGGCGGTGCACAACGGCGTCTTCGACAATCCGAAGCTGCGCGTGCTGGTCGACGACGGGATGAAGTTCGTGCGCGAGACGCACGAGCGCTTCGACCTGATCGCGCTGGATCTGAACGACCCGGTGGGCCCGGCGGCGGCGCTCTACTCGATGGAGTTCTTCCAGCAGCTGCGCACGGCGCTCGCGCCCGGCGGCGCGCTCACGCTGCACCTCGGCTCGCCGGTGGCGCAGCCGCAGCGCGTTGCCGACCTCGCCCAGCGCGTGAACAGCGTGTTCCGCATCGTGCGGGTGTACACCATGTACATCCCGCTGTACGGCTCGCTCTGGTCCATGGCCGTGTGCTCGGATAAGTTGGATCCAAAAGCATTCACGGCCGACGAGATCGACCGGCGCATCGAGGCGAGAAAGCTCCAGGAGCTGCGCTACTACAACGGCGAGACCCACGAGGGCGTGTTCGCCCTGCCGAACTTCGTGCGCGACCTGGTGACGCCGGCGCGCCTGAAGCAGCCGGCGCGCGGCCGGCGGCTCGGCGTGGTGCGCGCCGCTTCGAAGTAACCCAGCCGGCCGTAAAGAGGGGCGCTGCGCGGCGCCCCTTTTTATTCCAGGGCCTGCAGGACCCTGCGCACCGCGTCGAAGATGCGCTCGATCTGCGCTTTCTCGACGATCAGAGGCGGCGAGAAGGCGAGGGTATCGCCCGTATAGCGGATGAGTATGCCCGCCTCGAAGCACTTCACGAGCGCGTTGTAACCGCGGCTGCCGGGCGTGCCCTGCTTCGGCGCAAGCTCGATCGCGCCCATCAGGCCGAGGTTGCGGATGTCGACGACGTTGCGTGCGTCCTTCAGCGAGTGGATCGCGTCTTCCCAGTGCTTCTCGAGCGAGGCGGCGCGCTCGAGCAGGCCTTCCTCCTCGTAGGTGTCGAGCGCGCCGATGCCGGCGGCGCAGGCGAGCGGATGGCCTGAGTACGTGTAGCCGTGGAACAGCTCGATGCCGTCGGGCCCCTGCATGAACGCGTCGTAGATGCTGTCGCGCGCGAACACCGCGCCCATCGGCACCGCGCCGTTGGTCATGCCTTTCGCGGTGGTGAAAAGGTCCGGCAGCACGCCCAGGCGCTGCGAGCCGAACGGTTTGCCGAGCCGCCCGAAGCCGGTGATGACTTCGTCGTAGATGAGCAGGATGCCGTGCTTAGTGCAGATCTCGCGCAGCCGCTCGAGGTAACCCTTCGGCGGCACCAGCACGCCGGCGGAGCCCGAAACCGGCTCGACGATCACCGCAGCGATGGTCGACGGGTCGTGCAGTGTGCAAAGGCGCTCCAGATCGTCGGCGAGCTCGGCACCGTGCGCCGGCAGCCCGCGCGAGAACGCGTTGCGGGCGACGTCGTGCGTGTGGCGCAAGTGATCCACGCCGGCAACGCCGGGTCCGAACATCTTGCGGTTGTGACTGAGGCCGCCGACCGAGATGCCGCCGAAGTTCACGCCGTGGTAGCCGCGCTCGCGGCCGATCAGGCGGAAGCGCTGGCCTTCGCCGCGCGCGCGGTGGTAGGCGAGCGCGATCTTGAGCGCGCTGTCGACGGCCTCCGAGCCCGAGTTCGAGAAGAACACGTGCTTGAAGCCTGCGGGCGCGATGGCGGCGAGCCGGTCGGCGAACTCGAACGCGATTGGATGGCCCATCTGGAAAGTCGGCGCGAAATCCATTTGCGCCGCCTGGCGCTGGATCGCTTCGACGATCTTCGGCCGGCAATGGCCCGCGTTCACGCACCACAGTCCGGCGCAGGCGTCGAGGATCTGGCGGCCTTCGGGCGTCCAGTAATGCATGCCCTCGGCGCGCGCTAGCAGGCGCGGCGCCTTCTTGAATTGCCGGTTCGAAGTGAACGGCATCCAGAACGCGCTCTGCTCGAGGTTGGCAGTGAAATCCGCTCGCTTATTCATGTGCCTAGCTTACTCCTCGAGGGCCTTCTCGCAGTGCAAAAAACACTAGGCCGAGTAGGCCACGACGCGCTGTTTTTGC
>DASXRW010000147.1:0-6099 GCA_036506355.1 Burkholderiales bacterium | reverse complement strand
GCGTTGCTGGTGCTGGTCGGCTTCGGCTACGCCTACGTCGCCGGCCTCGCGCCGGCGGCGCGCGCGGAGCTGCTGCACCCCTTGCGCGAAGCGCTGCCGATCCTGATGTTCGTGACGCTCGGCGTGCTGCTGTTCTCCGGCTACCCGGTGGCGTTCATCCTCGGCGGCATCGCGCTGCTCTTCGGGCTGCTCGGTTACTTCGTCGGCTCGTTCAAGCTCATCCAGTTCTTCAACTTCCTGCCGCGCATCTGGGGCCAGGCGGCCGAGAACCTGGTGCTGGTGGCGATTCCGACCTTCATCTTCATGGGCGTGATGATGGAGCGGAGCGGCATCGCCCAGGACCTCTTGTACTGCGTGCAGGTGCTGCTGAAGCGCGTTCCAGGCGCGCTCGCCCTCGGCGTCACCATCATGGGCACGATCCTCGCCGCGATGACCGGCATCATCGGCGCCTCGGTGACGATGATGACGGCGCTCGCGCTGCCGACCATGATGAAGCAGGGCTACAGCCACGCGCTCGCCTGCGGCACCATCGCCGCCTCCGGCACGCTCGGCATCCTGATCCCGCCGAGCATCATGCTGATCATCATGGCCGACCTGATGTCGGTCTCGGTGGGGAATCTCTTCTCGGCGGCGATCGTTCCCGGGCTCACGCTCTCGGCGCTCTATCTTCTCTTCATCTTCGTCGCGGCGAAGCTCAGGCCCCAGCTCGCGCCGCCGCTGCCGCCCGAGCTGCTGAACGTGCCAAAGGGAAAGATGGCGCCACTGCTGTTCCGCGCGTTCTTCCCACCGGTGTTCCTGATCGGCACCATCAAGCTCTCGATCCTGCTCGGCTGGGCGACGCCGAGCGAGGCCGGAGCGGTCGGCGCCGCCGGCACGATCGTGCTTGCCGCGCTGTGGGGCCGGCTCAGCTTCAAGACCATGGACGCGGTCTGCCAGAGCGCGGCGCGGACCATCTCGATGGTGTTCTTCATCATCATCAGCGCCACCTGCTTCGCCTTCGTCTACCGGCAGATCGGCGGCGACGACATCGTCGAGCGGCTGCTCAAGGAAGCGGGCCTGGGGAGCTGGGGCTTCCTCATCCTGGTGATGGGGATCGTGTTCTTCCTCGGCTTCTTCCTCGACTGGATCGAGATCACGCTGATCGTGCTGCCGGTGTTCGCGCCGCTCATCAAGACGCTCGACTTCGGCACGCACGTGCCGCAGGAGGACATCGTGTACTGGTTCCTGATCTGCCTTGCGGTCAACCTGCAGACCTCGTTCCTGACGCCGCCGTTCGGCTTCGCCCTCTTCTACATCAAGGGCATCGCGCCGAAGGAGGTGAAGATCCAGAGCATCTACAAGGGCATCGTGCCCTTCGTGATCCTGCAGCTCATCGGCCTGATCCTGGTGATCGCCTTCCCGCAGCTCGCCCTGTGGCTGATGAAGGCGACCTATGAATAAGCCGCGCCACGCTCTCCCGGGCACGGTGCGCATCGCCGAGCAGATCCGGCGGCTGGTCGACTTCATCGGGCGCTGGGGCGGCTGGCTCGTCCTGCCGGTGGTGATCATCACCTGCATCGACGTGGTCGGGCGCAAGCTCGGCTACGAGGACGACGCCGGCAGGATCCACAGCCTGCAGCTCTGGCTGTCGGGCACGCTTGGCCGCTTCTTCGAGTCCACCGTGCTGCAGGAGCTGGAGTGGCATTTCCATGCCGCGCTGTTCGCGCTGGTGCTGGGCTACGGCGTCATCTACAACACGCACGTGCGCATCGACCTCATCCGCGACCATCTCGAGTTCCGCCGCAAGGCGTGGCTGGAGCTCATCGGGCTGAGCGGCTTCATGTTGCCCTATTGCGCGATCGTGATCTGGTTCGCGTTCGATTACACCTACGCCTCGTACTTTGTGAGCGAGCAGTCGGCGTCCACCGTCGGCCTTACGCACCGCTGGATCATCAAGAGCGTGCTGGTTTTCGGGCTTCTCGTCGCGACGCTTTCCGGCATCGCCGCCTGGCTGCAGGTCGTGACCATCCTCTGGGGACCGCGCGAGGCGCGCTTCCCGCTCATGACGCTCGACTGGCCCGAAGAGGAAACCAAGATCGAGGGCAAGGAGCGCGTGCGCCTCGAGGACGACTACGGCTTGCGGCTCTCCGAGGCTCCCGGCGCGGAGAAGCCGGCGAGCGCCACCAGGACGCAGCCTGCGACCGCTCAAGCGGTGAAACGGTGATGGACCTCGACTGGGAGAAGCTGGTCAAGCGCTATGTCTGGCACGACGAGCGCACGCCGTACTTCACGCGCGTCGCGCACCTGACGCGCCGGCAGGCGCATTACGAGCTCTTCGGCTACGCGCTCTTCATGGGAGTGCTGTTCGGGGTGATTTCGCTGGCGGCACTCTCGAGCGGGGTTTCGCTCTATGCCTTTTCGGTCTGTTGCGCCGCGATCCTGCTCGGGACGACGCGCCATCCCTGGGCGGCGCTGTGGTGCGCGGGCGCGCCGCTCGCCGCGCTCGCCTATTTCGCGCTCTACGGCTTTCCTTCCGATCTCGCGCTTGCCGATAAGGTGTTCCTGGTCGTGGTCGCGCTCGTCGGGCTCCTCTACTCCCGGCGGCTGGTCGCGGTGGCGCGCGCCTGGCCGGAGTTGCGCGACCCGACGCAATGAACCGGGCGCGGGCATTTCGCCTGCACGCCTGGGCGTTTGTCCTCGGCAATGCAGCGCTAAACCTCGCGAATTGGCTGGTCGGCGACGACTGGTGGGCGTTCTGGCCGCTGGCGGCGTGGAGCATTGCGCTGCTCGCGCATTACCTCGTCATGCGGGCACGGGCCGTCGACGAGCGCTGGGTCGAGGAGCGCACGGAAGACGTGCGCTCGAAGAGCTACGACCGCGCCCATATCGACAGCATCGAGGCGCGCTATTCCGACGCGGAGAAGAAATGAAAGCGCGCGATGTGATGACGCAGCCGGTGCTTTCGGTGGCACCCGAGGCTTCGGTGCGCGAGGTGGCGGCCCTGCTGCTCGAGCGGCGCATCAGCGGCGTGCCGGTCGCCGACGCGGCGGGTCGCGTTCTGGGCGTAGTGAGCGAAGGCGACTTCATCCGGCGTCCGGAGATCGAGACCGACCTTCCGGGTTCGCGCTGGCTGCGCTACTTCACGTCGCTCGACGAACAGGCGCGCGACTACATCAAGACACACGGTCGCACTGCGGCCGATATCATGACCGCGCCGGCGGTGACGGTAGCGGCGGACGCGCCGCTTGCCCTGGTGGCGCGGTTGATGACCTCGCGCGGCGTCAAGCGCCTTCCGGTCGTCGAAGGCGACCGGCTCATCGGCATCGTGACGCGCACCGACCTGCTGCGCGCGGTGTACCGGCAGCTGGAGCCCGCGCACAGTGCGAGCGACGGCGAAATCCGCAAGGCCCTTATCGCCGTCCTGGAGAAGGACGAGTGGGCGGCCGGGGCCATTGTCGAGGTCCAGGTGACCGAAGGCAGGGTGCAGCTCTGGGGTTCGGTCGAGTCGGACCGCCAGCGCGAGGCTCTGCTGCTTGCGGCGAGAAGCCTGCCCGGCGTAAGCAGCGTGGAGACGCATCTGACGCGGATTCTGCCGGGGTGAGGCGCCGCTATTTGCGCGGCGCGATACGGTAAAATTCAGACGCATGGCGCGTGGTCGGCTGGTTGCCGGCAACTGGAAGATGCATGGCAGCCGGGCCTCGATCCAGGCGCTGCTCGATTCGCTGCTGCAGGGAATTCCGGACTCGGGTGAAGCGGCCTGCGCGGTCTGCGCGCCGTTTCCCTATTTGGCGCATGTGGCGGAGCGGCTGCGCGGCACGCCGATCGCCTGGGGCGCGCAGAACGTCAGCGAGCATGCGCAAGGCGCGTACACCGGCGAAGTCTCGGCGGCGATGCTCGCGGAATTCGGCTGCCGCTATGTGATCGTCGGACATTCGGAACGCCGCCAGCTCTATGGCGAGAGCGATGCGCAGGTCGCCGCGAAGTTCGCGGCTGCCCAGGCGGCCGGACTGACGCCGATCCTGTGCGTGGGCGAGACGCTGGCGGAGCGCGAGGCCGGGCGCACCGAGCAGGTGGTGGCGCGACAACTCGAGGCCGTGTTGAGCAAGAGCAAATTCGGAAGTGCGGTGCTCGCGTATGAACCGGTATGGGCCATCGGCACCGGACGCAACGCGACGCCCGAACAGGCGCAGGCGGTGCACGCATTTTTGCGCGCCAGGCTGAGCGCGGACGCAAGCATTCTGTATGGCGGCAGCGTGAAGGCGCAGAACGCGGCGGCGATTTTTGCGATGCCGGATGTCGACGGCGGGCTGATCGGCGGGGCGTCGCTGGTGGCGGAGGATTTTTTGGCGATCCTGCGTGTGGCAGGAACAAATGCGGGAACGAAAAGGTGATGCTCAAATGTTGACCAACGTCCTCATCGTGCTGCATATCCTGCTCGCGCTGGCGATCATCGGCCTCGTGCTGCTCCAGCACGGCAAGGGCGCCGACATGGGCTCGGGCTTCGGCGGCGGCGCCTCCGGCAGCCTGTTCGGCGCCACCGGCTCGGCGAACTTTCTTTCGCGCGCGACCGCGGTGCTTGCGGCGATCTTTTTCACTCTGAGCCTGGCGCTCGCCTACGTGGCGACGCGGGCTCCGGCCGAAGAAGGCGGCGGCGTGCTCGATGTCATCCGCAAGCAGCAAGTGGAGAAGCCCGCGCCTAAAGCCGAAGACAAACCGTCGGCGCAGCCGGCGCCCGCGCCGGCATCGGAAGCGGCCAAGGACAAACAGGTACCGCAGTGATTTTTAGGGGATAATTCGCGCATTAGCCCACGTGGTGAAATTGGTAGACACGCTAGCTTGAGGGGCTAGTGGCCTAAAAAGCCGTAGCAGTTCGAGTCTGCTCGTGGGCACCACAAATCATGCTTGCGGAATATTTTCCGATTCTGCTGTTCATCCTGGTCGGCATCGGCGTCGGCGTCGCGCCCGTCGTGCTGGGGAAGCTCCTCGCGCCGAACCGGCCTGATCCGGAGAAGCTCTCGCCCTACGAGTGCGGCTTCGAGGCCTTCGAGGACGCGCGCATGAAGTTCGACGTGCGCTACTACCTCGTCGCGATCCTCTTCATCCTGTTCGACCTGGAAATCGCCTTTCTCTTCCCGTGGGCAGTGGTCATCAATGACATCGGCCTGCCGGGTTTTCTGTCGATGATGCTGTTCCTCGCCATCCTGACCATCGGCTTCGTCTATGAATGGATGAAAGGGGCCTTGAATTGGGAATAGAAGGCGTCCTGCAGCAAGGCTTTGCCACCACGACGATCGATAAGGTCGTCAACTGGACGCGCACCGGGTCGCTGTGGCCGATGACCTTCGGCCTCGCCTGCTGCGCGGTCGAGATGATGCACGCCGGCGCCGCGCGCTACGACCTCGACCGCTTCGGCATCGTGTTCCGCCCGAGCCCGCGGCAGTCGGACGTGATGATCGTCGCCGGCACGCTCTGCAACAAGATGGCGCCGGCGCTGCGCAAGGTCTACGACCAGATGGCCGAGCCGCGCTGGGTGATCTCGATGGGCTCGTGCGCCAACGGCGGCGGCTACTACCACTACTCGTACTCGGTGGTGCGCGGCTGCGACCGCATCGTGCCCGTCGACATCTACGTGCCGGGCTGCCCGCCGACCGCGGAAGCGCTGCTCTACGGACTCGTGCAGCTCCAGAACAAGATCAAGCGCACCAACACCATAGCTCGATGACGCCCCGCGTTCAGAAGCTGCACGACGGGCTGACGCAGGCCGGCTTTCGTCCAACGGAGCGCCTCGGCGAGCTGACCATCGAGGTGCCGGCGGCGGAATACCTCGGTGCCGCGCGCAAGCTGAAGGACCTGGGGTTTGAGCAGCTGATCGACCTCTGCGGCGTCGACTACGCCTCGTACGGCGACCGGCCGCGCGAAGGCCCGCGCTTTGCGGCCGTGGTGCATCTGCTCTCGGTGAGCCAGAACGTGCGCGTGCGCGTGCGCTCTTTCTGCCCGGACGACGGCTTTCCGGTGCTCGCCTCGCTGGTCGAGGTCTGGCCCTCGGCCAACTGGTTCGAGCGCGAGGCCTTCGATCTCTACGGGATCATCTTCGAAGGTCACCCGGACCTGCGGCGCATC
>DASXRW010000146.1:0-5152 GCA_036506355.1 Burkholderiales bacterium | reverse complement strand
TTGCGGCCCGATTCCAGATCGGCGAACGCTTGCGCGGCCTCTGCGACCTTGTAGCGCCGGGTGATGAGCTCCTCGAGCTTCAACTCGCCCTTCAGGTACAGCGCGAGCATCCGCGGGAAGTCGACGCGCGGCACGCAGGAGCCGAAGTAGCTCCCCGTGAGCGTCTTCTCCTCGAAGGGCAGCGTCATGGTGCGGATGGAGGTCGAATCGCTCGGCTTCGCCACGCCCACCACCACGGCGAGACCGCCGCGCCGGATCGCGCGGTAGGCGGTCGCAGCGAGCTCGCCCGAGCCGACGCATTCGAAAGCGTAATCGGGGCCGCCGCCCGTAAGTTTTTTTAGCGCTTTGGTCGGATCTTCGCCGGGCTTGGCCAAAAGCCCATCAGTGGCGCCGAACTGCTTCGCCATTGCGAGCTTCGCCTCCAGCGTATCGATGGCGATGATGCGTTCGGCGCCGGCGATGCGCGCGCCCTGGATCACCGAGAGGCCGACGCCGCCGCAGCCGAATACCGCCACGCTCGATCCGGGTTGCACTTTGGCGGTGTTGAAGACCGCTCCAACGCCGGTCGTCACGCCGCAGCCGACGAGCGCGGCGCACTCGAATGGAATCTTTGCATCCACCTTGATGAGGTTTTCCGCCGAGACGGTGGCGTATTCGGCCATCGCGCCGCAGCCCGAGAAGATGTTGAGCGCCCCGCCCTTCGCATCGCGCACGCGGGGCGTGCCTTCGAGCGGCGTGGTAAGCGCTTTGCCTTGCTCCAGGCACAGCACCGGCCGCCCCGACACGCAGAAGCGGCATTTGCCGCACATGTAGATGAACGAAAAGATGACGTGATCGCCGCGGCCGAATTCGCTCACGCCCTCGCCCACCTCCTCGACCACGCCCGCGCCCTCGTGGCCCAGCACCAGCGGCAGCGGCAGCGCGATCGTGCCGGTGATCGCCGAAAGATCAGAATGGCACACGCCGCAGGCGCCCAGGCGCACCAATACCTCGCCGCGCTTTGGACCGTCGACGCTGATTTCTTCGACCTGGACCGGCTTATTGTGCTCGCGGCAGAGGACCGCTCTCGCCTTGCGTGACATCGCGCGCAAGTATAGCCGGATAAAATATTCGCCCTTCCTGGAGACATATTCCATGTTGCTGAAAGACAAACTGTTCATCGGCGGCCAATGGATCGCAGCCTCGGGCCGTGAACTAATCGACGTGCACAACGCCGGCAACGGCGAAGTGATGGGACGCATTCCCGCCGGCGGCGAGAAGGATGCCGATGCCGCCGTGCGTGCGGCGCGCGGCGCGTTCGAAGCGTGGGCGAGCACGCCGGCGGCAACCCGCGCCGACTATCTGCAGAAAATTTCCGACGGCCTCAAGGCGCGCTCGGATGAGCTCGCGCGCACCATCGCGCAGGAAGTGGGCATGCCGCTCAAGCTCGCCGGACGCATCCAGGCGGGGCTGCCGATCGCGAACTTCGCCAATTACGCGAGGCTGGTGCGTGAGTTCCAGTGGGAGCAGAAGGTCGGCAATTCACTCGTCGTCAGAGAACCGGTGGGCGTAATCGCGGCGATTACGCCGTGGAACTATCCGCTGCACCAGATCACGCTCAAGCTCGCACCGGCGCTCGGCGCGGGCTGCACGGTGGTCCTCAAGCCTTCGGAGGTGGCGCCGTTCAACGCGTTCATCCTCGCCGAGGTGATCGAGCAGGCCGGGTTGCCGAAGGGCGTGTTCAACCTCGTCACGGGCTACGGCCAGAGCGCGGGCGAAGCGCTGGTGAAGCACCCGGGCGTGGATATGATCTCCTTCACCGGCTCGACGCGCGCCGGCAAGCGGATCTCGGAGCTCGCGGCACAGGGCGTGAAGCGCGTGGCGCTCGAGCTCGGCGGCAAGAGCGCGTCCGTCATCCTGGATGACGCGGATCTGCCCACTGCCGTGAAGAGCACAGTGAATGGTTGCTACCTCAACTCCGGGCAGACCTGCACCGCGTTGACGCGCATGCTGGTGCCGGCTGCCAAGTACGACGAGGCCGCCAAGATCGCTGCCGAGGTCGCCAAGGGCTTCACGGTCGGCGACCCGCTCGGCGAGAGCACCAAGCTCGGCCCGCTCAGCTCGCAGGCGCAGCTCGAGCGCGTGCGCACGTATATAAAGAAAGGCATCGCCGAAGGCGCCGAGCTGGTGGCGGGCGGCGCCGAGCCGCCCGAGGGCGTGCCGCAAGGCGGCTACTACGTGCGGCCCACCGTGTTCGGAAGAGTGAAGAACAGCATGGCCATCGCGCAGGAGGAAATTTTCGGACCGGTGCTCGCGATCATTCCGTACCAGGACGAGGAAGAGGCGGTGCGCATCGCCAACGACAGCGTGTACGGCCTTGCGGGCGCCGTGTGGTCGAAGGACGAGGCGCGCGCGCAGCGCGTGGCGCGGCGCATGCGCGCCGGGCAGATCGACATCAACGGCGGCGCCTTCAACATGAACGCGCCCTTCGGCGGCTTCAAGCAGTCGGGCCACGGCCGCGAGGCGGGCGTCTACGGGCTGGAGGAGTTCCTCGAGTACAAGTCGCTGCAGCTCAAGGGCTAAGCGCCGAATCGAGCGCGCCAGGCGATGCTCGAGAAGCTGGACCGCGTCGTCGTAGTCGGTACCAGCTGCTGCGGGAAAACCGACTTCGCGCGTCGGCTCGCGCAAGCGCTCCACTCGCAGCATGTCGAGCTCGACGAGCTTTTCTGGGGGCCGAACTGGACGCCGAAGCCCAGCGCTGACTTCCGGCGCATGGTCGAGCTGGCCGCGACCGGCCCGCACTGGGTTGCGGATGGAAACTACGGCAGCGTCCGCGATAGTCTTGCGACAGTGTTGATTCGCGGCTTGCGGCGCACGATCCGGCGGATTATTTCCCGTGAGCCACTGTTCGCAGGAAACAGGGAATCGATCCGGCGCGCCTTTTTCGCCCGCGATTCGATCCTGCTCTGGGTAATTACGACTTACCACCGACGTCGGAAGGATTACGAAAGCCTTCGAAGCAACGAGTTTCGCGAGCTCCACTGGATCGAGTTTCGTCGCCCCGCGGCAGCGGAAGCCTTCCTCAGCGAGTTCAGGATGCGCGGCGCATCGCTAAGAACCAAAGATGCGCCGACTTGAGCGCCGGCTGAGGCTCGCCACCGGCCTCATCATTGCCTGTTTCGTAGTCGGGCACTTTTTGAATCACTCGCTCGGCGTGGTGTCGGTCGACGCCATGGACCGCGTGCGCGCGGTGCTCGCCGCCTGGTGGCGCAGCGCGCCGGGCACCGTGCTGCTGTACGGATCACTGCTCACGCACTTCGCGCTGGCGCTGGTGTCGCTCTACCGGCGCACCACGCTGCGCATGCCGGCGTGGGAGGCGGCGCAGCTCGTGCTCGGCCTCGCGGTGCCGCCGCTGCTCATCGCGCATATCGTCGGCACGCGCTTCAACTGGCTGATGCTCGGCCACAACATCAACTACGAGCGCATGGTCGGCGTGCTGTGGTCGGACACCGGCACGGCGCTGCGCCAGTCGATCCTGCTGCTGATCGTCTGGACGCACTTCTGCTTCGGCATCCACTACTGGCTGCGCCTGCAGCGCTGGTACGCCTCGGCGCAGCCGGCGCTGTTCGCCGCGGCGCTCTTGATTCCGGCGATGGCGCTGGCGGGCTTCGCGGCAGCGGGCAATGAGCTGTGGCCGGCGATCGAGCGCGTCGGCGGCATGCAGAAGTACAACGTCGACCTCGCCGCGATGAAGCCCGAGGAGCGCGCGCGGATGCTCGCCTGGCGCGAAGGGCTCGAGCTCGCGTTCTGGTCGCTGCTCGCGGCGACGCTGCTCGCGCGCTGGCTGCGCACGCGCCTCGGCGGCACCTACCAGCTGCAGCACTCCTCGGGCCGGATGGTCACTGCGCCGATCGGCCGCACGATCCTCGAGGCGCTACGCGACGCGGGCATGCCGCACGCCTCGGTGTGCGGCGGGCGCGCGCGCTGCACTACCTGCCGCGTGCGCATCAGCGAAGGCTTGCAGGCGCTCGCGCCGCCCGAGCGCCACGAGGCGCAGGCCCTGGCGCGCATCGACGCGCCGCCCAACGTGCGGCTTGCCTGCCAGACGCGGCCGCGGCACAACGTTTCGGTGATCCCGCTGCTGCCGCCCGGCGTAACCGATGTGGCGACGGCGCGGCGGCCCGGCGCCGCGCGCGAGCGCGAGCACGCGATCGTGGCGATGTTCGTCGACTTGCGCGGCTCGACGCGCATCGCGGAGTCGCGCCTGCCTTACGACGTGGTCTTCATCATGAACCAGTTCTTCGCCGAGATGTACGAGGCGCTGCGCGCCACCAACGGCTACTACGCGCAGTTCCGCGGCGACGGCCTGCTCGCGCTCTACGGGCTGCAAAGCGAGCTGCCCGAAGCCTGCCGGCAGGCGATGCGCGGCGCGGCCGAGATGCAGCGCCGGGTCGAAGTGCTCTCGCAGAGCCTGGCGGCGGATCTCGCCGAGCCGCTGAGAATCGGCATCGGCGCGCACGCCGGCGTCGCGATCGTCGGCACCATGGGACCGCCCGAAGCGCCGATCTATTCCGCGATCGGCGACAACATCAACATCGCCGCGCGCTTCGAGGGCATGACCAAGGCCTACAACTGCGTGATGGTGGTTTCCGCCGACACGCTGGCGCACGCCGGTCTCGACCCGCGCGGCGCGGCGGTGCATCGCGTGAAAGTGCGCGGCCGCAGCGAGCGGGTCACCGTCTACGCGGTCAACGACCCGCGCAGCCTGTTTGCGCAGGACTAGCTACCGCGGCCCCTCGCGGTAGGGCCGGCCGGCGGCATACAGCTCCAGCCGCTGGCGCGCCTCCTTGCCGAAGCGCTTCTCGAACTGCGGCGACTCGAGCGCCTGCTTCTGCAGCCGCACGGCATCGCCAAACTCGCCGGCTTCGGCATGCGCCGCAGCGAGCGTGTCGACGAGGTTGGGGTCCTGGTAGCGGGTGAGCTCGCAGGCGGTGAGCGCGAGCTCCTTCGCGCGTGCGGCGCTTCGCAGCGCGTCCTGCGGCGAGGTGGCGAGGATCCAGGCGAGCGCGTTGTAGACCTCGGGATCGCGGCTGCCGGAGGCGAGCGCCCGGTCGAGATCCTCCACCGCGCTCTGCTGCAGGCCGATCGCGTTCTGGATCTGCCCGCGGATCGA
>DASXRW010000145.1:0-3991 GCA_036506355.1 Burkholderiales bacterium | reverse complement strand
GGCGTCATCGCCACCGGCACCTTCACCTTCATCCTGGCGTGGAACGACTACATCTTCGCGCGCGTGCTGCTCTCGGCCGACGAGCTGAAGACGCTCCCGGTCGGCATCGCGGATCTCTACAACGCGAGCGTGGTCGACTGGGGCATGATCATGTCGGCCGGCATGCTGGTGCTGCTGCCGGTGCTCGTGGTGTTCGTCTTCATACAGCGCTATCTCGTCACCGGCTGGGGCTCAGGAGGAATCAAAGGATGAAGCTCGAGGGAAAAACTGCATTGATCACCGGCGGTGGCCGCGGCATCGGCCAGGCGATCGCGCTGCGCTTCGCGCGCGAGGGCGCGCGCGTGGCGATCGTCGGCCCGCACAGGAAAACGCTCGACGACACGGTCGCCAAGGGCAAGGGCATCGAGCCGATCGTCGGTGACGTCACCAAGCAGGATCAGGTGGACCAGGCGATGGCCACGTTCATGCAGAAGTTCGGCCGCATCGACATCCTCGTGAACAACGCCGGTGGCACCGATCCCAAGCCCTTCTTCGACAAGACGGGCGCTGACTGGATGCGGATCTACGAGCTCAACGTGGTGAGCGCCTTCCTCTGCGCGCAGGCCGCAGCGCGCCACATGCTCGGGGCGAAGCGCGGCACGATCATCAACATCAGCTCGGTGCGCGCCCTCGAGCACTGCGGGCGAGAGCCGATCATGGATTATTCCGCGGCCAAGGCGGCGATGACCAGCTTCACCATGACGCTCGCCAAGCAACTCGCGCCGCATGTCACCGTTAATGCCGTCGGCCCCGGCCACACCAAGACCGACATCTGGAAAAAGCTGCCGCAGGACGTGAAGGACAAGATGCTCGCCGGCACGCCGCTCGCGCGCTTCGGCGAGGTCGAAGATATCGCTAACGCCGTGCTGTTCCTCGCTTCCGACGAGGCGAGCTTCATCACCGGGCAGCACCTGGTGGTCGACGGCGGCTTCCAGCTGAAGGCGGGCTAGCGCACGCGCGCCATCGCGTAGGCGTCCACGAACTCGCCGTCGCGAAAGGCGTATTTCCTCTGCTTGCCTTCGATCTCGAAGCCGAGCTTCTTGTAAAGCCTTAGCGCGGGCTCGTTATCGGTGTAGACGTTGAGCTCGAGCCGGGAAAGGTTGAGCCAGTTGTCGGCGAGGTCGATGAGCGCCTGCATCAGCGCCGTGCCGACGCCCTTCGCATGCCACTTGTCGTGCACCGCCATGCCGATGTAGCCGACATGCTTGCGGCGCGGTGATTTCGGGAACAGGTGGAGTCCGGCCATCGCCACGAGCTCGCCCTCCACGCAGGCGACGAGCGCGTGCATGTCGTCGCCGATCCCCTCGAGGCGCTTCTTCCACATTTCTTCCGATGGAAACGGCAGCTGCAGCGTGCCGCGCATGGCGTTGGGTTGGGCGTGGACCTGCTGCACCGCCTTGTAGTCGCCGGGCTCGGCGCGCCGGATTTCGATATTCATAACTTCTGCTCCTTCAACCAGTCGGCGATCGCGTCGACGAGCGGCCGGCGGTTGTTGACGAAGCCGTGCTGCGCCGGGCCGCGCTCCTTGTTCGGGAGGCTTAGGTACTTGATGCTCGGCACGAGCGTCCCGCTGGAAGTGGCGGCCGAAAGCAGCATCGGCGGCTCGAAAGGCAGGACGATCGAGTCGCCGTCGTCGCGTACCATGAGCACCGGGTAGGGTACGCGCCGGATCCAGTAGGTGCCGTCGGCGGTGCTCGAGTTCTCCCAGCGGTAGCTCAAGAAATGCTGCGCCGTCATCGGCACCTTCTGGCCGGTGATCCAGCTCATGCGCACCGGCAGCACCTCGGCGGGTTTGCCTTCCCTGAAGTTCTTCATCGCCGCGGAGAAGAGCTGCGCCCAGTTCTCCTCGTCCTGCACGAGGATATGGCGCGATTTCCAGGGCAGGTTGCCGAACATGCCGGTGAGGACGACGGCCTTGATGTCGCTCTCCCAGTTGTTCGCAGCGAAGTACTGCACCTGGATGTTGCCGAGGCTGTGGCCGTGCAGCACGAGACTCTTGAACCCCAGCGCGCGCGCGGTGTAGAAGGCGGCCTCGATATCGCGCCGTACCTCGAGGAAATTGTCGGTGTTGACGCGCGGACCGCTCTGGCGCGTGTTGATGCCGAGCACCGCGTAGCCTTTTTCTGCCAGGCCCTTGGCGAGCGGCCCGTTGGGATTGCCGTGGTAGGTCTCGCCGCTGCCGTGCACGCTGATGACGAGCGTGCGCGCACCGGGCGGCTGCCACAGCGCGGCGTCGACGCGCGCACCGTCGATGGCCTTGATCGCGAGGAAGCGCAGCCCCGGACCGTCGTACTCCGCCGCGACCGCCGCGGGCCGCGCGACGAACTCGTAGTCGATCGACGCCGCGCGTGACGCCGCATTTTGCGCAATGGCGGGTAGAGCGGCGGCGAGCAGTGTGCATAAAATGACGGCTCTCATGGTTCCCCCTCGGCGGTAAATCAAACTATGGCAGCAGCGCAAGGCAAAGTCATCATCACGTGCGCGGTGACCGGCTCGATTCACACGCCGAGCATGTCGCCGTACCTGCCGATCACTCCGGAGGAGATCGCTGAAGCCGCGATCGCCGCAGCCGCGGCCGGCGCGGCGATCGTGCATCTGCACGCGCGCGACCCGAAGGACGGGCGCCCGACGCAGGACCCGGAGCTCTTCCGCAAGTTCGCGCCGAAGATCAAGGCGGCGAGCGACGTGGTGCTCAACTTCACCACCGGCGGCGCGCCGACCATGTCGATCGAGGAGCGGCTGCAGCCGGCGCTGAAGCTCAAGCCCGAGGTCGCCTCGCTCAACATGGGCTCGATGAACTTCGGCCTCTACGAGATGCTCGGCCGCTACAAGGAGTTCAAGCACGACTGGGAGAAGCCCTATCTCGCCGCCTCCGATGATCGGATCTTCAAGAACACCTTCAAGGACATCGCCTACATCCTCGAGAGCTGCCGCGACAACGACACGCGCTTCGAGATCGAGTGCTACGACATCGGGCACCTGTACACCGCGGCGCATTTTCTGGATCGCAAGCTGCTGAAGCCGCCGCTCTTCATCCAGTCGGTGTTCGGCATCCGCGGCGGCATCGGCCCGCACCCCGAGGACGTGCTGCACATGAAGCGCACCGCCGATCGGCTATTCGGCGATGCGTACCTGTGGTCGGTGCTCGGCGCCGGGCGCAACCAGATGTTCATCGCCGCGATGTCGGCGGTAATGGGCGGCAACGTGCGCGTCGGCCTGGAAGACAGCCTGTGGCTCGGGCGCGGCCAACTCGCGAAATCCAACGCCGAGCAGGTGGCGAAGGCGCGCCGCATGGTCGAGGAGCTCGGCCTCGCGGTGGCGACGCCGAATGATGCGCGCGACATGTTGAAGCTCAAGGGAGGACGCAATGTGGCTTTTTAGGGTTCTGCTTCTCGCGCTGCTCGCGCTACCGGTTCAGGCGCAGGAGTGGCCGACGAAGGTAGTCAAGTTCGTCTCACCGTACCCGCCCGGCGGCTCGGTCGATCCGCTCGCGCGCATTCTCGCGGCGAAGCTCGGCGAGTCGCTCAAGCAGCAGTTCATCGTCGAGAACCGCACCGGCGCCTCCGGCATCATCGGCACCGACTACGTGGCGAAGAGCGCGCCGGATGGGTACACGTTCGTTTTTATCTTTGATACCCATGCGGTGCACCAGGCGCTGAACCCAAGCCTGCCTTTCGATCCGGTGAAGGACTTCGCGCCCGTGATGATCGTCGGCACGGCGCCGATGGCGATCACCACCGGGACGATGAAGCCGTACAAGAGCTTCGCCGACGCCCTTGCCGCTGCCAAGGCAAAGCCCGACACCATCACCCTCGGCAACGTCGGCAACGGCTCGCTCGCGCACCTTACGACCATCGTGCTCAACCAGGCGGCGGCCGTGCGCTTCGTCCCGGTGCCGTACAAGGGCGGTGGTCCGATGTCCATCGACGTCATGGGCGGGCAGGTCGAGCTC
>DASXRW010000144.1:0-4532 GCA_036506355.1 Burkholderiales bacterium | reverse complement strand
CCCTTGTGCTCGACCAGCGCCTTGGCGATCTGCTCGGCGGCGAGCACCAGGCCTCCGGGCGTGTGCAGGATGACGTCGATCGGCTGCTCGGGCGGCGTGAGCCGGATCGCACGCAACACCGCCTCCGAGTCGTCGATGCTGATGCTCGCGGCCACCGGCACGCCGAGGATGCTCGCGCTTTCCTGGCGGTGGATCATGGCGATGACGCGCGACTTGCGCGCCTCCTCGAATTGCCCGAGGAGCGCGCCGCGCTGCTTATCGACGTTGCGACCGCCGAACACTTGGAACAGTACAATGAGGAGCAGGGCGAGCCAGAATGCAGCGCGCGCGAGATTGGCGACGTGCAGAGACCAGGGGCGCTTTTCTTGTTCCACCGGTGGTGAGACTAGCACCGATCACTTTGCTGCTGGCTGTCGGCTGCCTTGCGGCGGGCGCCGCTGCGCAGGCGCCGCACACGCACGAGCACGAGTTCGGCGATGCGGAGAAATGGGCGCAGGTCTTCGACGACCCGAAGCGCGACGCCTGGCAGAAGCCGCACGAGGTCATCAAGGCGCTCGCCCTCAAGCCCGATGCGGTGGTGGCAGACATCGGCGCGGGCACCGGCTACTTCGCGGTGCGCTTCGCGCGCATGCTGCCGAAGGGCAGGATCTATGCGGCCGACATCGAGCCCGACATGGTGCGCCACCTGGCTCAGCGCGCGAAGCGCGAGCAGCTCGCCAATGTCTTCGCGGTGCAGTCGGCGCCCGATGACGCCAAGCTGCCGGAGAAGGTCGACCTCGCGATCTTCGTCGACACCTACCACCACATCGACGACCGCAGCCGCTACTTCGCGAAACTCAAGAGCGCGCTCGCGCCGCAGGGACGCATCGCGATCGTCGACTTCACCATGGACTCCGAAATCGGCCCGCCGCCGCGGGCGCGCATCTCGCCCGAGCAGGTGAAGCGCGAGCTTTCGCGCGCCGGCTACACGCTCACCGACGAGCACGTTTTCCTGCCGAACCAATACTTCTTGGTGTTCGCGCCTTAGACGCGCTCACACAGCGGCGAGTTACCGTTACATGTAACGGTAACGAATCTTTGCCGAGCCGCTAGGCTGCCTTTGCGTGCAAGGTCTGCCGGTCCGCCAGATCGGCGAGCAGGCGCCGCGCGCGCTCCTGCAGCGCCTGGTACGTACGCTCCCACGTTTCTCCGCGCGGCGAGACGAGCGCCAGCTGCCGAATGAAAAGCCGCAGCTCTTCCACCTGCCGCCTCGCTTCGTCGTAGTCCGCGCCGGACACGACGACCACCGGCCGGTCGTGGCACACGCCGAGGCAGGTGGCCTGGCTCTCGATGCGACCGCAGCCGGCGCACTGCCAGGCCCTGGTTCTCTCGGTCATGGCGCCGGACGCAGCTCGAAGAGCGTATGCAGCTTGCGCGGCTGCAGATGCAGGTCGGCAACCGTGTATTGCTCCAGCGCGGCGTAAAACTTCCCGAGCGCCTCGCCCAGGATGCGTTGCAGGCGGCAGCCGCCGGCGAGCATGCAAGTGTTGGTGTGCCGATCGAAGCATTCGGCCGGCAGGTCGCCGGCTTCGGTGAGCCGCACGACCGCGCCGACGTTGATTTCGCGGGGCGCGCGCGCGAGCCGCACGCCGCCGCGGCGCCCGCGCGTATTCGCGAGCAGGCCTTCGCGGCCGAGGAAATGCACCACCTTGACGAGATGGTGCTGCGAGATGCCGAACGCCCGCGCGATCTCGCCGACCGTCGCGCGCCCCTCGGGCGCGGCAGCAAGGTAGATCAGTACCCGCAGGCTGTAATCGGTGAACGTGCTGAGGCGCATCTCTAAGATGCATACGTTATGCACCTTTAAAGGCGGTCTTTTGATCTAGGTCAAAAGGCTGGGTCCCCGGACTTTCTAGAGTCCAGCCCGTGGCCACGATCTCGATCCACGACCCCGCCGCAGCCGTCCGCGGCGCCGACCGTGGCGTTGCGTTGCTCTCGGCGGGATTCCGGCCCTTCTTCCTGCTCGGCGCGGCTTGGGCGGCGATCGCCGTGCCGCTCTGGCTTGCGGCCTACGTCCACGGCTACGCGCTGCCGGGGGCGCTGCCCGCCATGGCGTGGCACGCGCACGAGATGATCTACGGCTTCGCGCTGGCAGTCGTCACGGGCTTCCTGCTGACCACGATCCCGAACTGGACCGGCCGCCCGCCGCTGCGCGGCGCGCCGCTCGCGGCGCTCGTCTCGCTGTGGCTGGCGGGACGCGTAGCGCTGCTCGTCTCGCCTGTCCTCGGCGCCTTCGTCGACCTCGCATTCACCGCCGTGCTGATCGCGGCTGTGGCGAGAGAGCTCACGGCCGCGCGCAGCTTCCACAACCTGCCGGTGATCGGGGCGCTCGCGCTGCTCCTCGCCGGCAACACGCTCGTGCACTTGCATGCGCTCGACATCGCGTACACCGCGGCGCTCGGCAACCGCATCGGCGTCGCCACGCTGATTGCCCTCATCTCGCTCATGGGCGGGCGCATCGTGCCGAGCTTCACGCGCAACTGGCTCGCCAAGGAGCGCCCGCAGGTGCCGGCGCCGGCGCCGCATGACCGCGTCGACACCGCGTGCCTGCTCGTCGTCGTCGCCGGGCTCGTGGCCTGGGTGTCCGCTCCCGACTCGCAGGTGGCGAGCGCCATGACGGTCGCGGCCGGGCTCGCCGCTGCGGTCCGGCTCTCACGCTGGCGCGGATTGGCGACGGTGCGCGAGCCGCTGCTTTTCATCCTGCACGTCGGATACGCCTGGGTCGCCATCGGCCTCCTGCTCCTCGGAGTGAACGGCGCTTACGCGCTGCACGCCCTGACGGTCGGCGCCGTCGGCACGATGACGCTCGCAGTGATGACGCGCGCTTCGCTCGGCCACACGGGACGGCCGCTCGCCGCAGGGCCGGGCACCGTCGCGATCTATCTGCTCATCACGCTCGCCGCCGTATTGCGCATCGCCGCTCCGCTCTCGCCGGCGATCCTCGCGTCGCTCGCCGGCCTGGCGTGGAGCGGCGCTTTCGGCCTCTTCGCCATCCTCTATGCACCGTTATTGATCGGGAAAAAACAATGAAGACCATGATCGCCGTCCTTGCCCTCGCCACTGCCGTGGCGGCCTGCAACCGCTCCGAGGCTCCGCCCGACCCGTACGACATGACGAAAATGGATCTCAAGCCCGCAGCGGCCAAGGTTGGCGGCGAGCGCCATAAGGGCGCCTTTGCCGAAGGCGCGGCGCTCAGCACCGGCGCGGAACTGAAGCCGCTCGATCCCTCGCCGGTGAAGACGGTCCGGCTCGACACGACGCACAAGATCATCGAGATCGCGCCGGGCGTGAAGTTCAGCGCCTGGACCTTCGGCGGCCAGGTGCCGGGGCCGACGGTACGCGCACGGGTCGGCGACAAGATCCGCTTCTCGATGACCAACCGCTCGGACGAAGCGGTGCCCGGCATCCAGTTCGTCGCCGCGCCGATGATGCATTCGATGGACTTCCACGCCGCGATGGTCTCGCCGCAGGACAAGTACCGCTCGATCGCGCCCGGCCAGACGATCGAGTTCGAGTTCACGCTCAACTACCCCGGCGTGTTCATGTACCACTGCGGCACGCCGATGATCCTCGAGCACATCGCCTCGGGGATGTACGGAGCGCTCATCGTCGAGCCGCGCACCGGCTTTCCCACGAAGGCCGACCGCGAATATGTCGTCGTGCAGAGCGAGTTCTACGCCAAGTCCCAGGGCAAGAGCGGCAGCTACGTGCTCGACAGCGAGCGCCTGCGTGCCGCGCAGCCGACGCATACGGTGTTCAACGGCGTGCACAACGGCATGGTGAAGGCGCCGCTCGCGGCGAAGCCGGGAGAGCGCGTGCGCCTGTTCGTCCTCAACGTGGGTCCGAGCAAGACTTCCAGCTTCCACGTCGTCGGCACGATCTTCGACCGCGTCTGGATGGAGGGCAATCCGGACAACCAGTTCCGCGGCATGCAGACCGTGCTGCTCGGCTCGTCGAACAGCGCCATCATCGAGTTCCTGATTCCCGAGGAAGGCTCGTACATCATGGTCGATCACCACTTCGCCAACGCGTCGCAGGGCGCGATCGGGCTGGTGTCGACCACGGTCAAGCCGCCGACGCAGGAGCTCGAGCACCACAACATCCAGGCCTCGGCGACGCCGAGCGACCCGGAGGCGCTGCGCGGCAAGAACGACTTCGAAAGCAAGTGCCTCGCGTGCCATTCGCTGGGACAGGGCAAGAAGCTCGGGCCCGATCTCGCCGGCGTCACCAAGCACCGCACGGACGAGTGGCTGACCCGCTGGCTCAAGTCGCCGGAGAAGATGCTGCAATCGGACGAGCATGCGAAGGCGATGCTCAAGGAGTACAACAACATCCCGATGCCGAACCAGAACCTGACCGACGCCGAGATCCGCCAGTACCTGAAGTACTTCCACTGGTACGACGCGCAGCCGGCGGGCTCCGTGCAGTCCTCCGGCGGCGGGCACTGAGATGCGCGCCGCGCTCATCGCACTGCTGCTCGCTTCGGGACCGGC
>DASXRW010000143.1:0-23922 GCA_036506355.1 Burkholderiales bacterium | reverse complement strand
GCGGCGCAGCTCGTCCATCGCCGCAGCGACCGATGACGCGCGATCGACACG
Organism: Burkholderiales bacterium; assembly: GCA_036506355.1. GTDB lineage: Bacteria > Pseudomonadota > Gammaproteobacteria > Burkholderiales > SG8-39 > SCGC-AG-212-J23. Next base: position 23,871 of record DASXRW010000143.1, on the reverse strand, counting down.
CGAGAGCTCGGCGAAACGGGCGAGCGCCACCTTCTCCCGCTGCGCAGCCTCGATCGTGTGCGCTGAGATATAGGACAAGTACGCCGGCATGCCGCTCAGCGAGATGAGCTCGACCGCCGGATCCGTGACGGCCCACTTGAGCTGCAGTCCCCGCACCGCAAACACCTGCCCCGGGCGGCCGTGCTCGCGCAGGTATCTGCCGGCCTCGATCAGGCCTGGCTCGATGCGATGGGGAAAGTAGATCCAGCCCCAGTCGAATTTCGGCATCGTGGCGAGGGCGAAGGTCTGCGTCCAGAGAAACGGCACGGCGAGCAGACCGGCGCCGAGCACCGCGCGCCAGGCATGCGCCGCGCGCTGCGGCCAGCGCACGGCGAAGCTTCGCAGGGCGAGGCACGCGGTCCATACCGCAACGGCCGCATACACCAGAACGAACGGCCGCACCGTGAACTCGGTGGAATCGCGGTGCTTGTCGATCGGCGCGGTGAGCATCACCGCGAGATACGTGGCGATGAGGAAAGCCGGGAACGCGTCGATCGGCTGGAGCGTTCGCGCGCGATGGGCAAGCCACACGGCGACGGGATATAGCACGACGAATGCTCCCAGGCAGCCGAAATACATGAGAAGGAGACCCACCGGAACGGCAAACAGCGGACCGTGCACGTCGAGGAGCGTGGCGTAAAGGCCGTCATACGTGGTCGGCCCCTGGAGATCGTGCACCACCTGGAGGAAGATCTCCAGCGCGAAGTCGGAGTCCGTGACGGCATAAAAGGCGATGACGAAGAGCAGCAGCGCGAGCAGCCCGCAGCTGAAAAAGAGCAGCTTGCGCGTGCGCACCGCGCGCGTCGTGAGCGCTGCGGTAGCGAGCCATGCGGGAAATCCCACCGCGAAGACCTGCACGCGAAACCAAACCGCGCCCACCGCCAAGGCTGCGCTCGCGAAGAGCGGACGCGGCGAGGCTCCCGGGGTCCAGCGCTGCAGCATGGCGGCGCAGGCGAGGAACACGCCGATCACGTAGTCGGCGCCCGGCGTCACGACCATGTGGAAGTGAAAGCTGAGGAAGCCGTTGCGCAGCCCATAGGCCGAGGCATCGGGAATCAGCGTCAAGAAGGCGACCGAGGCGAAGGCGCCCGCCGCACCGGCGAGCCCCGCGCCGAGCGCGTAGGCGCCGGCGCACATCGTGAGCACGCCCAGCGGCAGCCAGAAGGAAGTCGCGAGCGGCAGCCCGGGGAGGTCGAGCAGCCCGGCGAGCACCGCGGGCAGCATGTACGAGGCGTAGTGGTACAGCAGCGGCGGCTGATCGGCGAGAAACACCGAGCCGCGGACGGCGAGCGGATCGCCGAACTGCGAAATGATGCCGCCATGGACAAAATAGTCGAGCCACGCGTAGAGCACGCCGTCGCGGGCGAGACCGGCCGGCGCCTGGGCAATGCCGCGGCACCACAGCACCGTCACCAGCCCGCACAGGGCGAGACCGGCGAGCTCGTGTCGATCGAGCCGCGGCGCCTGGGGATCGCGCTCGGGGAAGAAGATGGCGCAGGCCGCCAATGCACCCGCCCACAGGGCAAACGCGGTCACGGCGAGCAGCTTGAACCAAGCCACCAGGGCATACAGCGCGAGCGCGGTGGCAAACACGCCAGCCACCCACGCGGTGGGCGCCGGCATGTCGGCCAGCTTCAGCGCGCGTAGCGCCAGGGAGCCGGAAAACGTGACGAAGAAGACGAACAGCGTCACGGCGCCGAGCGCGAAATGAACCGGCACCGCGCCGCTCAGCCAGAGCAGAGCCGACAGCGGGAGAGCGAGCAGCAGCGTCGTGGCGAGGGTTCTTTTCATCTTTGGCGCACGGCGCGGCTATTATGCTCAAAACGGCAGGCGAGCCCGCGGGCCCGAAAAAAGATGCTGCAACAGGCGACGCGTTTTCTGTTTACGGGGGGAATCAACACGGCGTTCGGCTATGGCGTCTACGCGGCTTGCATCTATCTCGGCGCCGGCTACGCGATCGCATCGGGCGTGTCGATCGTGTGCGGGGTTCTCTTTAGCTACAAGACCACGAGCGCCGTGGTGTTCGGCCGCGGCTACCACGGCTCGCTCGCGCGCTACCTCGGCAGCTATGTCATCGTGTACGCGTTCAGCGTGCTGATCCTCAAGACCATGGATGGGTACGGCATCAATGCCTACCTGGCGGGCGTGCTGGCGGCGCCGCCGAGCGCGGTGCTGTCGTTCGCGCTCCTTAAACTCTTTGTGTTCCGCGCGGGCAGCGATGGACCTGTCGATCGTCATTCCGGTCTATAACAGCCAGCGCATCGTGCCCGAGCTCGCGCGCCGCATCGTCGACGCCGTGGCGGCGCAGCGTCTTGCGCGCGACTACGAGCTGATCCTGGTGAACGACGGCAGCGCGGATGGCTCCTGGCCGATGATCGAGCAGGCCTGCGACGCCTACCCGGCGGTGCGCGGCATCAACCTGCGCATCAACACCGGGCAGCACAACGCGATCATGGCCGGACTGCGCGCGGCGAGCGGCGCGGTGATCGTCGTCATGGACGACGACCTGCAGCACGCGCCGGAGGATATCGGCAAGCTCACCGCGAAGATCGCCGAAGGCCGCGATCTCTGCTATGCCGCGTTCCGGCGGCCGCAGCATGCGGCCTGGAAGAACGCGGGCAGCATGTTCCGCGATCTCACCATCCGGGCGCTGCTCGGCGTGCCGCGCGGCATCCGCATCTCGTCGTTCAAAGCCATGACGAGCGACATCGCGCGCGAGATCACGCGTTACGAGGGTCCCTTTCCCTACGTCGACGGGCTCGCCCTGATGGTGACGCGCAACGTCGCCAATGTAGAGCTCGAGCACCATCCGCGCCTCGACGGCCGCGGCCACTACAGCCTGCGCCAGTCGGTCTCCCTGTGGGCCAAGGTGGCGATGAATTTCTCGGTGGTGCCGCTGCGCGTCGCTTCGTGGCTGGGGCTCGGCTTCGCCGCCCTCGGCTTCCTGTTCGCGGTCTACCTGATCGTGCAGCAGCTGCTCTTCCAGCGCATCCCGGTGCCCGGATGGGCGTCGCTGGTCGTCGCGATCCTGATCGTCGGCGGCGTGCAGCTGCTCGCGCTCGGCGCGATCGGCGAGTACCTCGGGCGCGCCTATCTGCACATGACGGCCAAACCGCAGTACGTCATCAAGTCCAGAAAAGGCTTCGGCGACTCGGCCGGCAAGCCTTGAGCGCCGCACCCGCCGTCTCGGTCTGCATCCCGGCCTATCGCGGCGCCGCCCATATCGGCGAGGCGATCGAGTCCGTGCTCGCGCAGACCTTCGCCGACTTCGAGCTCGTGGTCGTCGACGACGCCTCGCCAGACGATACCGCCGCGGTCGTCGCACGCTACCGCGACCCGCGCATCCGCTTCCTGCGGAACGACCGCAACGCCGGCGTGCAGGCCAACTGGAACCGCTGCCTCGAGCTCGCGCGCGGGCGGTATTTCAAGCTCCTGCCGCAGGACGACCTGATCGCGCGCGAGTGCCTGGCGCGCGAGGTCGAGGTGCTCGACGCCGATCGGGACGAGCGCCTCGCGCTCGTGTTCTGCGCCCGCCGCATCATCGACGGCCGCTCGCGCGACCTGATGACGCGCGGCTATCGGGGCCGCGCCCGCGGCGTGATCGCGGCGCGCACCGTCCTGCGCGACTGCATCCGCCGCGGCACCAACCTGATGGGCGAGCCGGCGGGCGTCCTCTTGCGCACCGCGCTCGCCCGCCGGATCGGCGGCTTCGATGCGAGCATCGGCAACGTCACCGACCTCGATTGCTGGTTTCGCCTCCTACTGCACGGCGACGCGTATTACCTGCCCGAACGGCTCGCGTCGTTCCGCGTCGCGCACGGCTCGTGGAGCCTCGTCATCGGCGCCGGGCAGGCCGCGCATTTCCGGGCGTTCATCGCGAGGGTAGGCGCGAATCCCGCCTTCGGCCTGAGCGGGCTCGACATGGCGCGCGGCCGGCTGATGTCGCAGGCGAACACGCTCGCCCGGCTCGTGTTCTACAGGCTCGTGGTGCGGTAGACCGCCACCCCGCGGTCCCTGAAGGCGGCGAGCCGGCGCTCCGGATCCCACGCCGGACCGCGTTCGCCGGCCACGACGTACCAGCGGATGCCAAGCCTGCCCAGGCGCGCGAGCGCCGTGGCGGCGCGCGGCTCGGTTTCGACACTCTCGAGCGCGGCGTAGCGCTGCAGCGCAACCACCTTGCGCGCTCCGCCCTGCGCGATGTGGACGTATGGACGCGCAAGGTAGGCGGGCATGCCGGTCAGGGCGGCGAGCTGCGTCGCGACGTCCATAGACACCCATTCGCGGTGCAGGCCTTGCGCCGCGAACTGCTCGCCAGGCCTGGCGTTGCGCCTGAGGAAGCTCGCCGCGTCGATCAAGCCGGGGGTGATCGGACGCCCGTAATAGCTCCAGCCCCACTCGAACTTCGGCAGCTCGCGCCACAGGCCGCTGTACGGCCACAGCATGGCGAGCGCCAGGCCGCTCGCCCCGAGGAGCCACCGGAACGAAAGCCGCTCCACGAAGACCGCCACCGTCCAGATCGCGAGCACGGCATAAACCAGCACGAAGGGGCGCTGCGTCAGTTCCGTCGGGTCGCCGTTCGCCGGGATCGGCGCGAGGGCCATCAACAGCGCATAGCCGACGATGAGCAGCGCCGGCATCGCATCGAATGCCTGCAGTCGGCCCGAGCGATGCCGCAGCCAGAGCGCGACGGGATACAGGAGCGTGAAGATGCCGAGGAACACCGGAAACACGAGGAGCACGCCGGCGGGCACCGCGAGCGCGGTGCCGTAGCGTTGCAAAAGCGCGTCATACCAGCCAGCGTAGGCGATCGCGGGCTGATGGTGCGCCGTGTCGAGAAAAAGCTGGAGGGCGCGCTTCTGATCGAGAAGGCGATAGAGCGCGAAGTCCGCGGCCACGACGAGCGCGATCGCCACGCCGAGATAGATCAGCCTGCGCCGGCGAAACTCCGCGGTCGCGATCGCGGCGCTCGCCAGCACGCAGGGCAGCGCGAGCAGAAAGATGTGCGCGCGAAAGAGGAGCAGCCCGGCCGCCAGCGCAACGCTCGCCGCGAGGAGCCGCGGACTGCGCTGCTCGGTCCAGCGCTTCAAAAAAGCGAGCGACGCGAGCGCAATGCCGAGCGCATACGCCGCGCTCGGATGCGTCAGCACATGCCAATCGAAGCCGAAGAAGGCGTTGCGCAGGCCGTAGTCGGAAGCGTCCGGCACGAGCGTCAGCACCGCCACGGCGCCCACGCCGCCCGCCGGGCCCGCCAGCGTCTGCCCGAAGACATACGCTCCGGCGCACAGGGTGAAAAAGCCCAGGGGCAGCCAGACGGAAGTGGCGAGCGGCAGTCCGGGAAGATCGAGCGGCGCGGCGAAGACCGCGGGCAGCAGGTACGAGGCGTAGTGATAGAACGGCCGCGGGAAATCCGCGAGATCGATCGACTGCCGGCCGTGCGCGAGCGCGTCGCCGAAACCGGAGATCACGCCGCCGTGAATGTAATAGTCGATCCATACCGGCAGCAGGCCCATGCGCGAAAGGACCGCGGGCGCTGCGGCGCTGTGATGGCACCACAGCAGCGTCACGGCGCCGCAAAGCACGAGGCCGAGAAGCTGCCGCGCATCGATCGGCGTGCGCCACAGGCCATGCCTCCAGGCTAGCCCGCCCGCCAGCACCGTCCAGACGACGGCGGCGCTCGTGGCGCGCAGCTCGAGCCATTGCACGAGCGCATAGAGCGCGAGCGAGGTCGCGAACACGCCGCAGATCCACGCCCAGGCGGGCGATGCAGCTTGCGCATCGACTGCTCGCAGCAATGCAAAACCAGCGGAGAGAATGACCACGCTCGCCAGCACCATGGCGACGAAAGCAGCGACGAGCGAAACGCTGCCGCAGAGCCAGAGGAGAGCCGCGAGCGGCGCGGCGATCGCGCAGACGAGGGCAAGGAGCATCAAGCGGCGCGAATTGTAGCGGTCGCGCATACCCCCGCCGGTATACTCGCCGAAAGATGAAGGAAACGGTCTCCGTCGTGGTGCCGGTCTACCGATCGCGCGAAACGCTGCGCGAGCTGCACCGGCGCCTCGTCGCCGTGCTCGCGAGCCACGCGGCGTTCGAGATCATCTTCGTCGATGACGGCAGCGGCGACGAGTGCTGGACGCTGATCGAGGAGCTCGCGCGCGCCGACCCGCGCGTGCGCGGGCTGCGGCTGAGCCGCAACTACGGGCAGCACAATGCGCTGCTCTGCGGCATCCGCGCCGCGGGCTACGAGCTCATCGTCACCCTCGACGACGATCTGCAGAACCCGCCCGAGGAGATCCCGAAGCTGCTCGGCAGGCTGCGCGAGGGATTCGACGTCGTCTACGGTGCGCCGCGCGAGCCGCAGCATGGCCTGCTGCGCGGCGCCGCGGCGAGCATCACGAAACTCGTGCTGGCCGGCGCCATCGGCTCGTCCACCGCGCGGCATGTCAGCGCGTTCCGCGCCTTCCGGGCCTATGTGCGCGAAGCATTCCGCGATTACGCGGCGCCTTTCGTCTCGGTCGACGTGCTGTTGACCTGGGGAACCACCCGCTTCAGCCACGTGCCGGTGACGCACGACGCGCGCGCGGCGGGCGCCTCGAACTACACGCTGCGCAAGCTCATCACCCATGCGCTCACCATGGTGACCGGCTTCACCACGCTGCCGCTGCAGCTCGCGAGCGTCCTCGGATTCGCCTTCGCGCTCTTCGGGCTCGCGGTACTCGCCTACGTGCTCATCGTCTACGTCATCCACGGCGGCAGCGTGCCCGGCTTCCCGTTCCTCGCCTCGGTGATCGCGATCTTCGCCGGCGTGCAGCTCTTCGCGCTCGGCATCATCGGTGAGTACCTGGCGCGCATGCATGTTCGCAGCATGTCGCGCCCGCCTTACCTGGTACGCGAGACCGCCCCGCGCTAGCCGCGTGAACGACGCGTCTTCGCCCTTCCAGCCGCATTATTTCGCGGAGCTCGCGAGAATCGAGAGCGGCAATTTCTGGTTCCGCGCCCGCAACCGCCTGATCGTCTGGGCGCTGGCAAAGCATTTCGGCGCGGCGCGCAGCTTTCTCGAGATCGGCTGCGGCACGGGATTCGTGCTCGCCGGCATCGCGGCGGCGCGGCCCGAGCTCGCGCTCGCGGCGAGCGACGTTTACAGCGAGGGCCTCGCCTTCGCCGCGCGCCGCGTCCCCCGCGCGCGCTTCTTCCAGGCCGACGCGCGCGGCATCGGGTTCTCGGGCGAATTCGACGTGGTGGGCGCCTTCGACGTGCTCGAGCACATCACCGAAGACGAACAAGTGCTCCGGGCGATGCACCGCGCGCTGCGTCCCGGCGGCGGCGTGCTGATCACGGTGCCGCAGCACCCCGCGCTCTGGAGCGTGCAGGACGTGCACGCCGGCCACCGCCGGCGCTATACGAAGACCGAGCTCGCCGCCAAGCTGCACGCGGCGGGTTTCACCGATATCCGAGCGACCTCGTTTGTCTGCCTGCTGCTGCCGGTGATGGCGCTCGCGCGGCTGCGCAAGCGCAACGGGGCCGATCCGTTCGAAGAACTGAGGATCGCCGGCATCGCCAACCTGCTGCTGGAGAAGGTGCTCGATGTCGAGCGCGGCTTGATCCGCCTCGGCGTCTCCTTCCCCTTCGGCGGCTCGCTGCTCGTCGCGGCGAGAAAGGCGCTGCCCTGAAGATTCCCTTCAACAAGCCGTACATGACCGGCAAGGAGCTCTCGTACATCCGGGAGGCGCACGCGCTGGGACATCTCTCCGGCGACGGGCCGTTCACGGCGCGCTGCAGCGCCTGGCTCGAGAGCCGCTGCGCCAGCCGCCGGGCGCTGCTCACGCACTCGTGCACCGCGGCGCTCGACATGGCGGCGATCCTCGCCGACATCAAGCCCGGCGACGAGGTGATCATGCCGTCGTACACCTTCGTCTCGACGGCGAACGCCTTCGTGCTGCGCGGCGCGGTGCCGGTGTTCGTCGACATCCGCGCCGACACGCTCAACCTCGACGAGACCAAGATCGCGGCCGCCATCACGCCGCGCACGCGGGCCATCGTGCCGGTGCACTACAGCGGGGTGGCCTGCGACATGGATCGCATCATGCAGATCGCGCGCGAGCACGACCTCCTCGTGATCGAGGATGCGGCGCAGGGTACGCTCGCCACCTACAAGGGCCGAGCGCTCGGCAGCATCGGGCACCTGGGCGCGCTTTCGTTCCACGAGACCAAGAACCTGATCAGCGGCGAGGGCGGCGCGCTGCTCGTCAACGACGCGCGCCTCGTCGAGCGCGCCGAGATCGTCCGCGAGAAAGGCACCAACCGCACGCGTTTCCTGCGCGGCGAGCTCGACAAATACACCTGGGTGGACATCGGCTCGTCGTACCTGCCGGGCGAGATCATCGCCGCCTTTCTCTGGGCGCAGATGGAGGAGGCCGATGCGATCATCGCCCGGCGCCTCGCGCTGTGGTCGGCCTATCACGAGGCGCTGGCCGGGCTCGAGGGCGCGGGGCACGCGCGGCGACCGATCGTGCCCGCGGAGTGCAGGCACAACGGGCACATGTACTACCTGCTCCTGCCGAGCGCGCAGAAGCGCAGCGCCTTCATCGCGCGGCTCAAGGCGCAGGGCATCCAGGCCGTGTTCCACTACGTGCCGCTGCACAGCTCGCCGATGGGAAAGAAGCTCGGGCGCGCCGCGGGCGCAATGCCGAACAGCGTCGAGCTGAGCGAGCGTCTCGCGCGGCTGCCCTTCTGGCTGGGCCTCGAGGCCGAGTTCGGCGCCGTGGTCGAGAGCATCATCGCGGCCGCGCCGTGAACCTGTCGGCCCTCGATACCGCTCGCTGGAACACCGTCACGGCAAAGGCCTCGGGCGTGAGCGCCGAGAGTCTGCCGTCGCTGCTGGCGTACTGCCGGGAGCACAGCGTGGGCTTGCTGATCGCGCGCTGCCTGACGAGCGAGCTTGCCGCCGCACAGGCGATGGAGCGCGCGGGCTTCCAGGTGATGGACACGCTGGTTTATTTCTCGCGCGGCCTGGACGACGATGTGCCGCCCGATCAGGGCATGGTCGCGGTGCGGGAGGCGGCGAGCGGCGAGCACCGCGCAGTGAAAGAGGTGGCGCGCCGCGCGTTTGCCGGCTACTTCGGCCATTACCACGCCGATGCGCGGCTCGAGCGGCGCCAATGCGACGAGCTCTACGTGGACTGGGCGGAGCGCTCCTGCCTATCGAGGGAGGTCGCGGACACGGTGCTGGTCGCCGCGCACGCCGGGGAGATCGTCGCCTTTGCCACCCTGCGGCTGAATGATCAAGAGGAAGGAGAAGGCGTGCTCTTCGGCGTCGCGCCGCAAGCCCAGGGACGCGGCATCTACCGGGCGCTCATGACGGGCGCGATGCGCTGGTTCAAGGCGCGCGGGCGCTCGCGGATGCTGGTCTCAACGCAGATCACCAACATCGCGGTGCAGAAAGTCTGGACTCGGCTGGGATTCGAGCCCGCCAGCTCCTGGCACACCTTCCACAAGTGGTTCTGAGCTAGCGGCAGGCCGCGGCGCGCTTGCCCGCCGCCCATTCCGACGCCCGTCCGAGGTCGGACTCGGTCATCTTGCGGTAGTGGTTGAGAACGATGCGCTCGCCGTCGCTCTCGAGCCGCGCATCGAGGCCCGGGTAGTAGCGCGACCAGCCGCTGCCGAGCGCTTCGGTGATCGCCCGCTGGCCACGAAACAGGCCGCGGCATTCCTGCTCGATCCGGTCGAAGAGCACCGAGAGGCGCCGCTCCGTGGCGGCCACGGCCGGATCGCGCGTCGCGGCGCGCAGGGCGCAGCTCGCCACCGAGAGCATGCCGGCGTGCGTCGGCCGCTCGCCCGCCAGCGCGTTGGCCATGCGCGAGAGCAGGTCGGCAGCCTCCGGGCGCCAGGGCACGGCGAAGCACTCGCCGGGATCGACGCGGTAGCCGATGCGCGCGAGCGTGTCGTCGTAGAACCTGAGCGCCTGCGCGCTCGGCCGGCCCGCGGTGAGCTCGAGGCCGCGGCCGAGGGCGCGCAGCTGTCCGCGGTGGCGCGCGAGCAGCGCCGCGAGTTTCGGCGAATCTCCCGGCACGCTGTATTGGCCGCGGAAATTGACGAACGAGCTGTCGCGGTGAAAAAGCGGCGCGACCACCGCCATCGGCTGCTCCTCGACGGTGAGATAGAGCGCCGGCTCGCGCAACGCGCGCTCGGGCACCGCGTAGGGCAACCAGTCGCGCGACCAGGGCTCGGTGACATACCAGCGCGCCGGCGCCGCCAGCAGGACGAGCGCGGCCTGCACCACGAGCAGCACAGCGAGCGCCGCGCGCGCGGCGCCGAGCGGCAGCAGGCGCTCGGCGGCGCGTGCGAGGCACAGCCCCGCGAGCAGCAGCACCACGAGGCCATAGCGCCCGTTGGCCGAGGTCGCGAGCCACAACGTCAGCGCGGCGCCGAAGAAGGCGAAGACCCGCCACTCGGCAGCGCCGAAGCGCCCCAGCGCGCCGCGCCGCCACGGCGCGAGCGCGGCGAGCGCGATCGCGAGCGCGCCGAGCGCGGCGAAGCGCAGGTCCGGAGCCAGAGTCTCCGAATACAGACTGGTGTCGAGCGTCGCGACGCGCAGCGGAAAGGCGAGCGCGCCGGTCAGCTCGCGCGGCGTGAAGCGGTCGCTCATCAGGTTCATCGGCGGCGCGTACGGCGACTGGAACCAGGCGTTCATCAGCGGAAACACCGGATTGCCGAACTCGCGCGCGAGCAGCACGAGCCACGGGCCCGCGAGCACGCCGAAAGCGAGCGCTGCGCCGCCGAGATAAGCGAGGCCGCCGCGCAGGCGTGCCGCTCGCGGCCCGGCGAACGCGAGCGGCAGCGCCGCCAATGCGAAGATCGCGTTCGAGTACTTGAGCGCGCTCGCCGCGCCGAAGAGCGCGCCGGCGAGCGCTGGCCGCCGGGTATCGACGAGCAGCAGCAGCCCGGCGAGCATCGGCACCGCCAGCAGCGGATCGAGAAACGAGCTGCCGACCGTCGGCCAGAAGACGGCGCTCGCGGCGCCCAACGCCGCCGCGAGCAGCGACAGGACCCGCCGGTCGCGCGAGGGCAGGTGCGCGAAGAGACGCCAGGCGAGGAGATAGAGCAGCGCGATGCTCAGGCTGTGGAGCGCAGCAAGCGAGAGCGAGGCGAGCACGCTGTGCCAGCCCGAAGCGAGCAGGTAAAACGGCACGTAGCCGATAGGGTTGAGGTAGCTCTGCGCGCTGGCGGCGAAAAAATCCTGCTGCAGCCGGCCGCCAAGCAGTTCGTAGGCCACGTAGTAGTGATAGTTGAGGAGATCCCAGTTGACGTCCTTGCCGGCGGCGAGCGTCCACAACGCGCAGACCACGGCCGGAACGAGAAACACCGGCGCGCGGCGGACCACGGGATCCCGGCCGCCTAGGATCGCGGGACCTTCCAGCTTTTCACGCGGTCCTGCAAGGCGTTCACGGCAGCGAAGTCGCCCGCTTCGCGGTAGAGATCCTCGAGCGGCTTGATCGCGGGATTGATCGGCCTGCGCCAGATCGACAGCGCGGTTTCCAGGTCGCCGATGCCTCCGGCCCGGTCGCCAACGTTGGCGCGCAGCGCTCCGCGAATATAGAAGAAGCGCGACAGGTGCTCTTTCGGGATGTCCGAGGGCATGAGCTGCCTCGCCTTGTCCAAGGCGAGGCTCACCGCTCCCGTGGAGTAGCCTCCCTTGTTCATCATCAGGCCTTCGGCGATGCCGATTGCGCCGTAGAAGTCTTGCGACAGGAGCTCGAGCTGGCGGCGGGTGCGCTCATCGGGCGGCGCGCCCTTCGGCAGCGAGCGGGCGAGCAGCAGGCCGTAGCGGCGGCGCAGCTCGCCCTGAATGAAGGCCACCCAGGCGTTGGCGTTATTGGTGCGCGCAACCGACTGCTCGAAGAACTGCACCGCCTCCTCCGGAATGTCGACGGTCACGGCTTTCGGATCGTCCGAGGTCTTGTCGAATTCGCTGTAGAGCCAGCGGTCGCGCTCGGCGCCGAGCTTATAGGCGCCCAGCGTGGTGACCACCGGGAGGGTCTGCTGCTCGATCATTTGCTGCACCAGGCGCCGCGCGACTTCCGCATCGGTGCGCTCCGGATGAAACAGGCGGTTGCCGAGCACCAGGCCCTTGGCGTGATACAGGGTGATATCCGGGCGCCAGTTCTCGATCATGTGGAAGTAGGCCATCGGCACGAGGTCCGGATCTCCCTGCCCGAAGACCACGGCGTTCGGCGGCAGGATCTTGAGAATCGCCTTCGCGTAGCGCGCGCCCCATTCATGGTCCTCGAACAGATTCTCGCGCACGCCGACCGCGAGGATGGCGGCGAGCACGATCGCGGCCGCGGCGGCGGCGTGCGTCCGGCGCAGCGCATAGCGCGCGCCGAGCCAGGCGAAGCCGAGCCCCATCCAGAGGGCCATCACCGCGTACGCCGGCAGCGGATACACGTGGTAGATGTGCTTGTGCATCGAGTCGTAATCGAAGCCGAGCAGCAGCAGCAGCACCGCGCTCGGCATGAGGAAAGCCACCGTCAGAAAAGCGGCGGTCCTGCGGCCGAGGACGCGCCACTGGACCGCGCAGCCCGCCGCGGCGACGAGCGTGCCGATGAGCGCGAACTGCATTAGCAGTTCGCCGCCCTGGAAACCGAAGAACTTGATGCGGTCGAACCAGCCCGCGGTCGCCGACTTGTCGATCTCGGCGTAGCCGCCGCGGCTGATGAAGAACCAGACCTCCTGCAGCGACTCGAGCGGCCCATAGAAACTGATCGGCAGCGGCGCCCACGAGCGGTAGACCATCCACGCGTACGGCAGCAGCCCGATCATCACCAGCCACGAGAGCTGCGCTGCGTTGCGCCAGAGCTCCGCCCGCACTGGCCAGAGGAGGATAGCGAAGGCCGGCGCGACGAGCAGCATCAGCGGCCAGTGGTTGCTCAGGCTCAGGCCGAAGATGAAGGCCATCCAGGCGAGCGTGCGCGCCGCGCCCGGCGCCGGCGCGGCTTCGCCCGCGGGCGGCGCGACGCGCAGGCCGAGGTAGACGAGCACAAGGAAGAAGAAGGTATTGAGGGTGTAGACCTCGGCGATGATCGACTGCGACCAGTACACCGGCGAGAGGCCCAGGCCGAACGCGGCGAGGTGCGCGGCGAGGCGGCCCGGGATCACGCTGCGCGCACACAGCCAGAGCGCGCCGCAGGAGAGCGCGCCGAAAAGCGCGCTCGCGAGGTGCACCCGGTACGCGACCGACCCGATCGGCAAGTAGGTGAACAGGTGGCCGATCAGCGTGAACAGCGGGTACCCCGGCGGATGCTCGATGCCGAGGAAGTAGCTCGAAAGCACGAACAGGCCGTCGTCCTCGAGGGCGACGGTGCGCGGCGCCGTGGCGGCGTAGAGAACGAAGAGCGCCGCGGCGACGCTCGCCGGGTGCATCCAGTCGCGGCGCGCCGTCATCGCTTGCGCGCCGCCTGCGCGCCCCAGGTGACCGAGGCGGTGGTGAAGAAGTTCCAGAGCGCGGCGACCAGCGCGCCGGCCAAGCCGGCGAGCCAGTACGGCGCCGACTTGATGAACAGCCAGTCCGCGATCGCGAGGTTGATCAGCGCGCCGACGCCGCAGGCGGCATAGAAGCTCAGCAGTCCGCGCCACACCCTGCGGCCGCGTAGCTGGTGGTCGGCGTAGGTAACGGCGTTGTTGAGGAAGAAGTTGCTGGTCATCGCTGCCCAGGTGGCGAGCGCCTGGCTCAGGACGAAGTGTCCGATGCCGGCGAACGCGAGCGACAGCACGGCGAGATGCACGCCGATGCCGGTCACCCCGACCGCGGCGAACAGGAAGAAGCGCGCCGGCAGCAGCCGCCCGAACAGGTGGTACAGGATCAGCATGAAGAATTCGGCCACCACGCGCGCGCCGAGCTTGCTCTCGCCGTGCCGCCGGCTGCGCATGCGGTAGGGCAGCTCCACGATGCGCGCCTTGCCGTGCGCCGCCGCGATCAGATCGAGCAGGATCTTGAACCCGCGCCCGTAGAGCCGGCGCATCACCTGCTCGAGGAAGCTGCGCCGCACCATGAAGAACCCGCTCATCGGGTCGGTGAGATCGCGCGTCAGCAGGCGGCTGATGGCGCTCGCCATGCGGCTCATCCTGACCCGGCCGGCGGCGAGCTCGCCGGTGCTAGCGCCCTCCATGTAGCGGCTCGCCACCACGATGTCGGCGTCTGTTACGCGCATCTTCTCGAGCAGCGCCGGTATCAGCGACTCGTCGTGCTGCAGATCGGCGTCGATCACCGCGAGGTAGGGCGCCGAGCTCGCCAGCATGCCTTCGATGCACGCCGAGGCGAGGCCGCGGCGCCCGACGCGATGCACGCAGCGCACCCGCGGGTCGTGCTGCGCGCGCTCACGGACCACGTCCTCGGTGCCATCGAGCGCGTCGTCGACCACGAAGATCGCTTCCCAGTCGCAGCGCGCGAGCACCTGCTCGAGCGCGGCGAGCAGCGGCAGGACGTTGTCGCGCTCGCGGTAAGCGGGCACCACGACGGTGAGCTCAGGCACGGCTCAGTAGGCGATCACCAGCTCGCGCTCGGCGCGGGCCTGGCGGAAATTGGCGATCAGGTATCCGATCTGCCAGTCGCGAAACGACCAGAGGCGGCCGCGATAGGCCGCCTGGTCGACGTCGGCGGGCGGGCCGTCGGCGCGCAGGGCTTTCGTATTCCAGCCCCGGGGCGAGTACACGAACACCCCGAGCGCCTGGACGAAAATCGACCAGGCGATGGCAACGGCGAAGACCGTTCGCCATAGCGGCCGTTCCAGGATCCGCGCGAGCGCCGGCAGGCACAGCACGGCGAGCAGCGGCACGCTGTCGACGATCGGACGATAGCCGTAGGTCCAGCCGCCCCACCAGTCAAACCAGAGGAACGCCGGCATCCAGAGCGCCGGCACGGCGAGCGTGAGGAAGCGCAGCGCACGGTAGCGCGGGTCTTTCCAGGCGAGCACCGCGCCAAGGAAAGCGGCGGCAAGGAACGGGGAGTAGATGAGCAACCCGCGCGAAGGGCTGACGAGCAGGCCGGCGGCGCCGAGCCACAGCGGCGTTTGCCAGAGCTCGGTGGAGCCGGTCTTGTACTGCGCAACCCTCTCGCCGGCGGCGAGCTGTCCGAATTCCAGCGGCGATCCGAAGTAATGCAGGTTGTAGGCGAGCGTGGCGGCGGCGAACGGCACCGCGGCGACAAGGAAAGCGGCAAACGCCCGCCGGTCCGACAAGAGCAGCCAGGCCACCGCCACGCCCGCCACGAGCGCGGCGGTGGGGCGGCAGGCCGCGGCGGCGGAAAAAGCGCATCCTGCGGCAGCGCCGCGCAGCCACCCCGCGGGCACGCGCAGCAGGCAAAGCACACCGAGCGACAGCAGGAAGATCTCGGGCGTCTGCTGCCACAGCGAATGCGACGAGGTCGACCACACGCAGGTGCCGAGGGCATACGCGGCACACAGCAGCAGCGCGCGGCTGCGCGACACAAACCCAACCGCGATGAGATAGATCATCGCTGCCGAGGCGGCGGTGAGCACCGCGGCGGTCAGCTTGGCGATGCCCCAGGCCGCGGCCTGGTCCCGCCACAGGCGCGCGCCCGCGAGCTGCGCGAGCGCCGCGAAAGGCAGCGCGCTGAGCCCGGCCGCGGCGCCGAAGGTGCCGACGAAAAGCGGCTCGCCGGTCTGCGGCCGCTCGCGCGCCGTCGGCACGACGTAGTACTTCGAGCCCCTGAACTGCAGCCGGCCCTCGGCGTAGTGCTCGGCGAAGCTCTTGGCCGATCCCGGCGCGACCTGGTTCCAGCTCTGCACGTTGATCGAGACATCGGCGCCGTCCGCGCCCTTGGCGCTCCACAGGAACATGAAAGGCGCCTCGAACGGGCTGAAGGCGAGATCGCCATCGCCGAGAACGCTCGCCGAGAGGTAGACGTTCGGCGCGGTATCCGCATTGAGCGGGAACAGGCTGCCGTTCGAAAGATAGGCGAGCAGCGCGGCAAAGAACGCGGCGAGGGCGACGCGTCCGTGCGTCCAGTCAGCGCTCATTCTTCCACCTGATCACGCTGAGGAGGAAGGAGGCCAGCACGATCTCCATGCCGCCGACCATCAGCGCGCTCGCTGGAATGGTGTCGCGCATCATGACTCTGGGGTCGAGCGCGCCGAATCCGCTTTCGCGCCAGCTCCAGAACGCCGCCGCGCTCCAGATGAAGCCGGCGAGCGCCACCGCCAGTCCGAAGAGCAGCCCGCGCTCGAGGTAGAACAGCCTGAGCAAGCGCTCGAGGGCGGCGTTGCGCGGCAGCAGTCCGGCGACCTGAGCCGCGGTGCGCGCGAAAAGCGCGAACAGGCAAAGCTGCAGGCCGAGCAGCGCGGCCGCGGAGGCGTACAGCATGCTGTGAATGTCGAGCCCGGCGGCGCCGAGCCGCAGCGGCGAGAAGTACAGCATCGTGGTCAGCACGATTCCCGTGGAAAGCAGCGCGAGGCCCGGATAGAGGAAGAGCCACCGCGGGCTGAACAGCAGCAGGAAGCGCAGGTGCCGCCAGCCGTCGCGCCAGCTTCTCAGGTGCGACGGCCGCCCGCGGCCGTCGGGATCGAGCGTGGTCGGCACTTCGGCGATGCGCCAGCCGGCGAGCGCCGCCTTGACCACCAGTTCGCTCGCGAACTCCATGCCCGGGGTCCTCAGGTCGAGCGACAGGGCCGCGGCGCGATCGAAGCCGCGCAGCCCGCAATGGAAGTCGCCGACGCGCGTGCCGAAAAACAGCCTGCCGATGAAGCTCAGCACCGGATTGCCCAGATAGCGGTGCAGCGCAGGCATCGCGCCGCGGCGAATGCCGCCCTTGAAACGGTTGCCCATCACCAGCGGGTGTCCCGCGCGCAGCTTCTCGATGAACGCTTCGAGCCTGGCGAAATCGTAGCTGTCGTCGGCGTCGCCCATGATGATGTAGCGTCCGCGGGCGGCGGCGATACCGGCGCTCAACGCCGCGCCGTAGCCGCGCTCCGGCACCTCGATGACCCGCGCGCCGGCGCGCGCCGCGAGGCTACGCGAGTCGTCGGTCGAGCCGTTGTCCGCCACCAGGACTTCGCCGTGCACTGCGGCGCCCTGCAGGAAGCGGCGTGCCTTTTCCACGCACTTGCCGACGGTCGCCGCCTCGTTCAGACAGGGCATCAGGATCGTGAGCTCCGTCATACGCTCCCGCGCTGCCCCCCAAAAAAAAAGGTACCCCGAAGGGTACCTTTTTGACTGCAACTAGACTTCGGCGATTACCCGCGGCAGGAGCCGGGAAGATACTTGTTCGGCACGGTCGTGCCGTCGGCCGAAGCGTTGCCGCAACGCCAGCCATACAGCGACTGGCTGCTGCCGGTGGTGACTGTCGCTACTGTGGTCGAGGTCGCCAGCGGAGCAAGCGAGATGGTCGAGCCGTTCACCGCGGTCGAGATATTCTGCACCGTGGCGAGGACCAGGCCATTCGCGTTCGTGTTGACGTTAGCGACATACTTGGTCGCCGTCGTGCCGCCGTACTCACAGCCCCAGCCGTTGGCCGGAATCGCGTTGGCGGGACCGGACTGGTACACCTCGGTGATCGACGTGCGGCAGGCGCTCATGCCCAGAATCACCTCCGACATCTTCGCGCGGATGGTGTAGTCCTGATACGCCGGCAGCGCAACGGCTGCCAGAATGCCGATGATCGCGACCACGATCATCAGTTCGATCAGGGTGAAGCCCTTCTGCAGTTGTTTCATCTGGAACCCCCTTGCTGTTGATGGTAGACGTGGCCGTTTTGTTGACCCCGCGACGCCAAACACGCAACAGCCATGCCAGCTCGAAAAACCGCCCGAACAGTGCTGCCGCGTTAAATACGTCACACCGGGCCGTGGCGGCGATGTCTCTTTTGCGTCACCTGGCGCGTTATCCGGCCTGGTAGCCCGGGATCTTGGACTCGTCCACCTCGTCGATCTGCTCCTTGTCGAGGAACATCTCGGCGTAGCGCCGGTACACCTTGCGCCGCACGAAGACGTCGAAAAGATCCGGATCGACGTGGTGGTTCAACTTCATGCGGCCGAGGATCTCCAGGGACTCCGAGAGCGTCTTGCCCTTCTTGTAGGGCCGGTCCTTGGCGGTGAGCGCCTCGAAGATGTCGGCGATGCCCATGCAGCGCGCCTGCACCGACATCTGTTCGCGCGTGAGCCCCTTCGGGTAGCCCTTGCCGTCCATGCGCTCGTGATGGCCGCCGGCGTACTCGGGCACGCTGGTGAGGTGCTTGGGCCAGGGCAGCGCCTCGAGCATGCGGATGGTGGCGACGATGTGGTGGTTGATGACCTTGCGCTCTTCATCGGTGAGCGTGCCGGCGCGGATGGTGAGGTTCTTCACCTCGTCGGCGGTGAGGAAGTCGGCCTCGTGACCCGAGACGTCGCGCCAGCGGTAGGCCGCGATGCGCTTCACCGCGGCGATGTCCTCGTCCTTCATGCGCTCGCCGCCGATGTTGCAGGCATGCAGGAACTTGCGGTCGTCGTCGTACTGGCGCAGGCGCTCGCGCAGGCGCTTGTCTTCCTCCGCCGCCTCCATCGGCTTGAGCGTCATTCTTTTCTTCAGGGACTCCAGCTCGGCATCGCGCTTGAGCACCTCGAAGCGCGTGTCGATGAGATGAACGCGGTCGTAGATGGTCTCGAGCTTGGTCGCCTTGTCGACCACGTGCACCGGGGTCGTCACCTTGCCGCAGTCGTGAAGCAGGCCCGCGATCTTCAGCTCGTAGCGGTCCTTGTCGCTCATGTGGAACTCGCTAAGCGGCCCCTCGTTGGTCTCGTTCACCGCCTCGGCGAGGAGCATCGTGAGCACCGGCACGCGCTGGCAGTGGCCGCCGGTATAGGGCGACTTCTCGTCGATCGCGCCGTTGATCAGGCTGATGAAGGACTCGAACAGGTGCTCGAGCTGGTTGATCAGCATGCGGTTGGTGAGCGCCACCGCGGCCTGCGAGGCGAGCGACTCCGCGAGGCGCTGGTCGGAGGCGGAGAACGGCACGATCTCGCCGGTGTGCGGGTCCTGCGCGTTGATCAGCTGCAGCACGCCGATCGCCTCGCCCTCGTGGTTGCGCATCGGCACGGTGAGGAACGACTTCGAGCGATAGCCGGTCTTCGCGTCGAAGGCGCGCGTGCCGGTGAAATCGAAGCCTTCCGCGGTATAGGCGTCGGCGATGTTGATCGTGCTTCCGGTGAGCGCCGCGTGCGCCGCCACCATGGTCTGATTCGGCCTGCCGTCCTTGTAGAGCTGGATCGGATAGAACGGCACCGGGTTGCCGGTGGTGCCGCCGAGGTAGTACTTGAGCGAGCTCGTGCGCACGATCTCGAAGCGCAAGGTCTTCTCTTCGGTCACGCGGTAGAGCGTGCCGCCGTCGGCCCGCGTGATGGTCTTTGCCGCGGTGAGTATCGCCTCCAGCAGCCGGTTGATGTCGCGCTCGGCGGAGAGCGAGGCCCCGATCGCGTTCAGCTGGTCCAGGCGCCGGACCAGGTCATCGGCCGCGGTCACCAGCGCGCCGGCGGGGAAGCGCAGGCCTTGCGTGCTGTCGATGCTCGCGCTCATTTCCCCAATGCGCGCATCACTTGATGCAGACGGCGCGCACTTCCTTCATGTGCGTCACGCCCATCAGGCACTTCTCCATGCCGTCCTGCTTGAGAGTGCGCATGCCGTCCTCGAGGCACTGGGCCAGCATTTCTGCCACGCGCGAGTGCTCCTGGATCAGCTTCTTCAGCTTGTCGGTAGCGATCAAGAGCTCGTGCAGGCCGCAGCGTCCTTTGAAGCCCGAGCCGCCGCACTTGTCGCAGCCCACCGGCTTGTAGAAGGTGAGCTGTCCCTTCTCGTTGCCGAAGTTCTTCACCCACTCCCGGTAGACCGCCTCCATGGAGCCTTTCGGGTCGGCCTTGAAGCGCGAAGTGTTCATCAGCTCGTCGCAATACTCGCGCAGGAAGGCGGTCAGCTCGGCCGCCTCCGGCGTATAGGGCTGCTTGCAGCTGCACATGCGCTTGGCGAGGCGCTGCGCCAGGATGCCGAGCAGCGCGTCGGCGAAGTTGAACGGGTCCATCCCCATGTCGAGCAGGCGGATGATCGATTCCGTCGCCGAGTTGGTGTGCAGCGTGGCGAACACCAGGTGGCCGGTGAGCGAGGCCTCGATGCCGGTGCCGGTGGTTTCCTTGTCGCGCATCTCGCCGACCATGATGATGTCGGGGTCGGCGCGCAGGAACGCCTTCATCACCGCGGCGAAGTCGAGCCCGGCTTTCTTGTTCACCTGCACCTGGCGCAGGCCCTTCTGCGTGATCTCGACGGGATCCTCGGCGGTCCAGATCTTGGTGTCGGGCGTGTTCAGGTACTTGAGGACCGAGTGCAGGGTGGTGGTCTTGCCCGAACCGGTCGGGCCGCAGACGAAGAACAGGCCATAGGGCTTCGACACCGTCTTCTGCAGCTCTTCCAGATTGCGCGCCGTGAAACCCATCTTCTCGAGCGGGATCGGCTCGCCGGCGGCGAGAATCCGCATCACGATGTCCTCGACGCCGCCCGCGGTCGGGATCGTCGCCACGCGCAACTCGATGTCCAGCGGCCCGAACTTCTTGAACTTGATCTTGCCGTCCTGGGGCTTCCTCTTCTCGGAGATGTCGAGGTCGCACATGATCTTGATGCGCGCCACGATCGCCGCGCGGTAGCTCGCCGGCACTTCGATGTAGGGTCCGAGCGAGCCGTCCTTGCGGAAGCGGATCTCGGTCTTCGCCTTGCCCGGATAGGGCTCGATGTGGATGTCCGAGGCGTTCTGGTTGTAGGCGTCGACGATCACCTTGTTGACGAGCTTCACCAGCTCGTTGTCCGCCGCCGCGGAGACCTCGTCGCCACCCGCCCCCTCGGCCGCCGCGTCAGCGCTGCCGTCGTCCTCCATGCCCGAGAGCAGGTCCTCGACGTTGCTGAGGTCGGCGCCCGCCGACTCCTGGCCGTAGAGCTGGTTGAGCGTGTCCTTCCAGTCCTTATGCGTGGTGACCCGATAGATGAGGCGCGCCTTGGGAAACACGTTGGAAGCGATGCGCGAGGAGCGGATGCGCTCGGGATCGAGGCACAGCACCACTAGGCCTTCCTTGGTGTCGTCGATCGGCACCCACAGGTTCACCTCGACGTATTCGCGCTTGAGGTTCTTCAGGAGCTCGGCCGGCTTGACGCGGTCGGCCTTGAACGCCTCATAGGGCACGCCGAAGAACTTGGAGAGCGCCGCGCCGATCGCCGGCACCTTCACCTGGAACTCGTCGATCAGCACCGACTCGATGTCGATCGCCTTCTTCCGCGCCTGGCGCGCGGCGAGCTCGAACTCGCCGGCCGAGAGCACCGCGTCGGCGATCAGATAGTCGTACTTGGTCTTGGCGAGCTGCGGCTTCTGGCGCTGCTTGAAGGCGATGGCGAGCGTCTGCGAGAGCTCGCTCACCCCTTCCTCGGCCAGGCCGCCGAAGGGCACGCCCGCCTTGTTGTTGATGATCTGGATGACGCCGATCAGCTCGCTCGTGCCCTGCTCGACGATCGGCGCGACCAGCTGCTGCTTGGTGCGGTAGCCGGTGCGCTTGTCGACCTCCTGCAGGAAGCGCAGATTGGGGTTGATGCCGCGCAGCTCGGTGTCGTCGTAACAGTCCTTGATGTTGATCGCCTTCTTGGCGAGGGCGGTGTAGCCCGCGATCGAGTGCTCCGCGATCGGCAGCTTCAGGTCCTTGAACGAGTTGAGGCCGGTCTTGACCTTGGAGACGATCGACTGCTTGTCCTCGCTCACCGAGTAAATCGTCAGGCGGTCGGCGTTGAAGAGGGCACAGATGTCCGCGCTCACCTCGAGCATGATCTCGTCGATGTTGTTGGTGGCGTGGATCTTGTTCGTCACCGCCTGGAGCTGTTTCTGGAACGCCAGGCGCGCGGCGACGTCGGTCTGCGCCGTCGCCGGCTGACTGAGAACTGCGCTCATTACGACCTCCCCTGCTGTTCTGTACGGACCCCGGTGTCCGGTTCTAGCTTGGCTTGCATAATAGCGTCATACATCCTGATTTACCAAGACTTTTGCCCCCTCGCCTCGCCTCAGAACGACCGTTCGGCGGCCCGGCTGTCAGGCCGGCCTTTCGGCCGTTTTTTTCAGGCCCCCCTCCAGCAGCCAGACGCGGAAGCCCCGCTGGGCGAACAGAAAAGCGGCCGCGGCGCTCCGCCGCCCGCTCTGGCAATAGGCGACGTACTCGCGCGAGCGGTCGAGCACGCCGAACATGTTGCGCACTTCGGCGAGCGGCACGTTGATCGCGCCGGGCAGCTTGTCGTACTGGTATTCCGAGGGATAGCGCACGTCGAGCCAGAGCGCGCCGCCGCGCACCTTCTGCGCCGCATCCGCGAAGGACAGGCGCCGCAGCAGCGGCTCGCGCAAGAGCTCGTTGAAATCGGCGCGCCTCACGCGCAGCAGCTCGCCCTCGGAGAGCGCCGTGACGGTGGCGTTGCGCTTGGCTTCCGACACCAGCGCTTCCTCGCCGAAGGCGTCGCCGCTCTTCAGCTCGGCGAGCACCACCTTGGCGCCGCCCACGAGGCGCTCGACCTGGAAGCGGCCCGAGCCGACGAGGTAGTAGTAATCGCCTTCCTCGCCTTCGTGGATCACCGCTTCGCCGCGCTTGATGCGCAGACGCTCGAAGCGCTTGAGGAGCTCCGCGATGTGCGCGGCGGGCAGCTGCGCGAGCGCGCCGCTCTTCAGGCTGGAGAGGGCAAAGGCGCCGGTGACGAAGCGGGCATCGCCGCGCACCGCCTGGTCCCAGGTGGCGAGCGTGTCGAGCATGTCGTCGTCGAGCGCGAGCAGCTCGACGTCGGTGATCGCCTTGCTGCGCACGACCGCCTGGCGGCGCCGGTTGAGCGCATGGCAGCCCTCGCCCGTGCCGCCGACCACCACCAGCGTGCCGCCGCCGTCGAAAGCGAGCAGCAGTTCGCCCTGCAGCAGGAACACCGAGCGCCCGGGCTCGCGGCCCTTCAGCGGATCGCTGCCGCGCGGCGCGCGCTCGATGAGCGCCATGTCGGCGAGCTCGGCCAGACGGTCGCGCGAGAGGCCCGCGAGCGGCGCCAGCGCGCCGAGCTGCTCGGCAGTGGCGTGCGGCGCGCGCACTAGAACTCCAGCACCAGGTTGTTCTGCAGCATCTGCGGGCGGAACTTGCCCGCGCACTCCTCGATCTCGAGCATCGTCGGCTCGATCTCGCCGGGCTTCATGTGCGTGATGTAGATCTCGGCGTCGAGCTCGAGCTTGGCGAGCTCCTCGGCGAGTGTCGCCGGGCAGAGGTGACGCGAGATCTCGGCGAGCTGGCGCTCCTTGTTGGAGAACGCGGTCTCGATGATCAGGAACTTGAGGTTGGCGATGCGGTTCACCTCGCGCCAGAGCGCGTCGTTCGGACCGGTGTCGCCGGTGAACACCAGGCTCGCCGTGCCGCTGTCGAGGTGGTAGCCCACCGCGGGCACGGTGTGGCGCGCCGGCAGCGGCGTGATCGCGCGCGCGCCCAGGCGCACCGTCTGGCCAAGCGCGATTTCCTCGTAGCGCAGGAACGGCGCCTCGGCGCTCGGAATCTCGCTGAAGTCCGGCCAGATCGCCCAGTTGAAGAGGTGGTTGCGCATGATCTCGATGGTGGCGCGCGTCGCGTACACCACCAGCGGCTTCGAGCGCATGCCTCCCACGGTGTCCACCAGGAACGGGATCGACGTGACGTGATCCAGATGGGAATGGGTGATGAAGATGTAGTCGATCTGCGAGAGCTCGGCGAGCGTCAGGTCGCCCACCCCGGTGCCGGCATCGATCAGGACGTCGCTGTCGACGAGGAACGAGGTGGT
>DASXRW010000142.1:0-13366 GCA_036506355.1 Burkholderiales bacterium | reverse complement strand
CGACATCATCACCAAGGAGACCGAGCGCCTGACGCGCCTCATCAATCAGGTGCTGGACCTCTCCAAGATCGAGTCGGGCCGCGCGGACTGGCACGAATCGCAAGTCGACATGAAGGAAGTGATCTCGGATGCGCTCGCGGGGATGGCGCAGGTGTTCGAGGAGAAAGGCATCCGCGTCGGGGTCCAGCTGCCCGACGGGCTGCCGCAGGTGCGCGGCGACGTCGACCGCATCATCCAGGTGCTGCTCAATCTGCTGGCGAACGCCGTCAAGTTCTGCGAAGCCGGCAGCGGGCGCATCGAGATCGCGCTTACCGAGCGCGACGGCTGCCTGCGCGTCGACGTGCGGGACAACGGGCCGGGTGTGAGCGTCGAGGAACAGGCGGTGATCTTCGACAAGTTCCGCCAGGCCGGCGACGCACTCACCAACCGGCCGCAGGGCACCGGCCTTGGGCTGCCGATCAGCCGCCACATCGTCGAGCATCACGGCGGCCGTCTGTGGGTGGAAAGCGAGCCGGGTCGCGGCGCCTGCTTCTCGTTTACCCTGCCGCTCAGGCGCGTTGCCGCCGCCGCATGAGCAAGAAGATATTGATCGCGGACGACGAGCCGAACATCGTTACCGCGCTCGAGTTCCTGCTGCAGCGCAACGGCTACGAGGTGCTCATCGCCCGCAACGGCGATGCGGCGCTGAAGCTCGTGGAGTCGCAGCGCCCCGATCTGGTGCTGCTCGACGTGATGATGCCGGTGAAAAGCGGCTACGAAGTGTGCCAGCGCATGCGCGAGCGCGCGGAGTGGCGCCAGATCAAGATCATCATGCTGACGGCGAAAGGGCGCGACGTGGAGGTGAACAAGGGCCTTTCGATCGGCGCTGATCTCTACATCACCAAGCCGTTCTCGACGCAGGAACTGGTGGCAAAAATAAACGGACTGCTCGGAACGAGTACGACGTAGGCGCGATGCGCGGCAGGCTCAAGTTCGTCGCTTGGCTCGCCGCACTCTACGGCGGCGTGCTCGCCACGGTCGTGGCGAGCGTGGTCCTCCTGGAAGCCGGCATGCCGCCCCAGGACCAGGCGGTGCTCTCGCGCATGCTCGAGGAACGCGGGCCGATGCTCGGCTTTGTCGGGGCGTTGCTGCTCACGGCTTGCGGCGTGATCGTCGCCTGGCTCTTCAGGCGCTATGTGACCGCGCCGCGCGCTCTCGCGGAGCAGACGCGCCTGGTGCTGGCGAATCCCGGCTACCGAGTGGACGGCGCCACCCCGGAGCTCAGCGCGCTCGTCGCCGAGATCAACCGTCTCGCCGGCGCCTACCACGGCGTGCAGGGCGACATGGAGGCGAAAATCAGCGAAGCGAGCTCGCGGCTCGAGGAGGAGCGCAACCGCCTCGCCGCGCTCATGTCCGACCTGTCGCAGGGCGTGCTGCTGTGCAACCCGGAGGGCCGCATCCTGCTCTACAACGAGCAGGCGCGTGCCCTGTTCAGCGCGGCGCCGGCGCCGCTCGGCCTGGGGCGCTCGGTGTTCGGCCTGCTCGACCGCGAGGAAATCGCGCACGCGCTCGACAAGCTGCAGTACGCCCTCGATCAGGGAGCCGAGGCGCCCAGCACGCGCTTCGTCACCGCGCTCGCCAACCGCGGCCTGGTGCGGGTGCAGATGGCGCCTTTTCTCGCGGCCGGCGGGCGCATCGGCGGCGTGGTGCTCGCGCTCGAGGATGTCACGCGTTTCGTCGGGCAGGAACTGCAGCGCCGCCACCTGCTGCAGGCGCTCGCCGCCGGCGTGCGCGCCCCGGTCGCCAACATCCGCGCGACGGCGGAGAACATGGTGAGCTTTCCCGAGATGGATCCGGCGCAGGAGCAGCGCTTTGCGCAGATCATCGCCGAGGAATCGCTCAGCCTTTCGCAAACCATCGAGGCGGCGCTGCGCGAGTACGCCGATGCGATCAAGCAGAGCCTCGCGCTCGAGGACATGCGCGCCGCCGATCTCATCACCGTGGCGCAGCGGCGCATCGGCGCGCTGCTCGCCGCCGAGCCCGACGAGGTCGACGAGAACCTGTGGCTGCGCGTCGACAGCTTCGCGCTGGTGCAAGCGTTCGGCTATCTCGCCTGGCGGCTGCGCGAGGAGCTCGGCGTAGCGGCGGTGCGCCTGCGTGCCCGAGAGCGCAAAGGTCTCGCCGAGCTCGACCTGGTATGGCGCGGGCCGGCGCTTTCGAGCGACGCGCTTGCGCTCTGGGAGTCGCAACCGATGCAGGTGGGCACCGAGCAGACGCCGCTCACCATCCAGGATGTGCTCGAGCGCCATGGCGGGGAGATCTGGCATCAGCGCGACGCGGCCGCCGCGAGCTCCTGCCTGAGATTCCTGCTGCCGCTTGGCGAAGCGGCGCCGCAGCCGCAGCGCCGGCGCGTGCCGGTGGAGAGCCGGCCCGAGTACTACGATTTCGACCTGTTCCAGCGCAGCGGCGCGCAGCGCGGCTTCGACGAGCAGGCGCTCAGTGAATTGCCTTACACGGCGTTCGACACGGAGACCACCGGCCTGGAGCCTTCGGCAGGCGACGAGATCATCAGCCTGGGCGCGGTGCGCATTGTCAACGGGCGGCTCCTCAAGCACGAAGTGTTCGAGCAGCTCGTGAACCCGCAGCGGCCGCTCAACCGCGAATCGAGCCGCATCCACGGCATCGACGCGCGGCTGCTCGCGGCGCAGCCCAAGCTCGTCGAAGTGCTGCCCGCGTTTCAGCGCTTTTGCGAGGACACGGTACTCGTGGCGCACAACGCGGCGTTCGACATGCGTTTTCTCGAGCTCAAGGAGGCGGCGACCGGCATTCGCTTCGACCAGCCGGTGCTCGATACGCTGCTCCTTTCCGCGGTGGTGCATCCCAGCCTGGAGGACCACCGGCTCGAGGCCATCGCCGAGCGCCTGGGGGTGCGGGTGATCGGACGCCATACGGCCCTGGGCGACGCGCTGGTGACCGGCGAGATCTTCCTCAAGCTGCTGCCGCTGCTCGCAGAACGCGGTATCGTCACGCTGAAGCAGGCGCGCGACGCGTCGCAACGCACCTACAACGCGCGGCTGCGCTACTAGGATGGCGCAAAGCGAAACACTGGAGCGCAAGCTGGCGGACGAGCAGCAGGTGTTCGCGCCACCGCTCGGCTCGCTCGTGCACCGCGCGCCGGTCGTCTGCACCGAGCAGCTGCCGCTCGACGCGGTGGTGCGCCTGATGCACGAGCAGGGCGTCGGTTGCGTCGTGGTGCTCGACGCGCGCTCGCGGCCGGTCGGCATCTTTACCGAACACGACGTGATCAGGGTGCTGGCACAGGACCTGGCGGCCACACAAGTTGCCGCGGCCATGACCCGCGATCCGATCGCGCTGCCCGCTCACGCGCTCGCCTATGAGGCGGCGCTCGCCATGGTCGAGCACAACATCCGGCACGTGCTGGTGACCGAGGAAGGCCGCCTGCTCGGCGTGATCTCGGAGCGCGATCTGTTCGCGCTGCAACGGCTCGGCCTCGCCGGGCTGACGATGGAGATCCGCCTCGCCGGCGACATCGCGCTGCTCGCGCGCCTGGCCGGCGACATCCGGCGCCTTACGGCGCGGCTGGTGGAGCAGGGGGTCGGCGCCGAGCAGCTGACGCTGTTCGTTTCCGTGCTCAATGACCGGCTCTCGCAACGCGTGATCGAGCTCGTGCGCAAGCGCTACGAGTGGGATCGCATTGGCTGGTGCTGGCTCGCCTTCGGCAGCGAGGGACGGCTCGAGCAGACGTTCAGTTCTGACCAGGACAACGGCCTGCTGTTCGAAGCGCACGGCGCCCCGGCCGCGCAGGCGCGCAGCACGCTGCTCGCCTTTTGCCGGGAGGTCAACGAAGCACTCGACGCCTGCGGCTTTCCGCTGTGCAAGGGCAACGTCATGGCCTCGAACCCGGAGCTTTGCCTGGCGCTCGACGAGTGGAAGGAGAAGATGGGCGGCTGGCTCGACACGCCCGATCCGCAGGCACTGCTCGATGCGGCAATCTGCTTCGATCTGCGGCCGTTGAGCGGCGACGCATCGCTCGCCCAGGCGTTGCGCGAATGGCTGCTGGCGCGCACGCGTACGCGCTCCGCGTTTCTGCGGCTCATGGCAACCAACGCGCTGCAGGCGCGGCCGGCGCTCGGGATGCTCGCCGACTTCGCGACCGAAGATGCGCCGGAGGCGGCCGGCACGATCAACCTAAAGCTGCACGGCATCCGTCCCTTCGTCGACGCGGCGCGTGTTTATGCGCTCGCCTTCGGCCTGCCGCAGACCGGCACGGCGCAGCGGCTGCGCGCGGCGGTGGCCGAGTTGCGCATGGCGCCGGCCGAGATGGCAGCGATCGTCGAGGCCTTCTTTTTCATCCAGAAGTTGCGCCTGAGAATCCAGGCGCGCCCGGGAGCTCAGTCGCACGAGAGCGCGAACCGGATCGATCCGAGCACGCTCAACGATTTCGAGCGGCGCAGCCTGAAGGAGGCCTTGCGCCAAGCGCGCAGGCTGCAGCAGCGCCTCGCGCTCGACTACGACCTTTGAAAGCCGCCTATTTGCGCAATCGTAAGTTTGGTGTAAGTATCCGGCCGCAACAATCCGTCCGTTGTACCGGTAGGTCACGAAAGAGGAGGGGAAGATGGCCGAGCTGACGCCTGAGAAGCGGGAAGAATACTGGCGGAGAACATCCCGTCTGATGTGGATCATCATGGGGCTGTGGGTGCTGTTCAGCTTCATCATCCCGGCGTTCGCCGTCCAGCTCAACGACATTAGGATTTTCGGCTTTCCGCTCGGCTTCTACATGGCCGCGCAAGGCTCGCTGATCTTTTACGTGGTGGCGTGCTTCTGGAACGCGAGCGCGCAAAACAAGATCGACAAAGAATTCGGCGTCGCCGAAGACTGACCGGGGAGCGAACCTAATCATGGCGGGTACGACCAGCAAGAGTTTCGTCGACAACCTCGGCAAGATCTACGGCGTCTACGCCGGCAGCTTCATCGGCTTCGTCATCATCCTCGCCATCCTCGAGCAGATGGGCGTGCCGAACAAGATCATCGGCTACTGCTTCGTCTTCCTCACCATCGGCGTCTACGCCTACATCGGCATCATCTCGCGCACCTCGGAGATTTCGGAGTACTACGTGGCCGGGCGCGTGGTGCCGCCGTTCTTCAACGGCATGGCGACCGGAGCCGACTGGATGAGCGCGGCCTCGTTCATTTCCATGGCAGGCGGCCTGTATCTGGGCGGCTATGGCGGCCTCGGCTACGTGCTCGGCTGGACCGGCGGCTACGTCTTGGTCGGCATCCTGCTCGCGCCCTACCTGCGCAAGTTCGGCCAGTTCACGGTACCCGATTTCCTCGGCGTGCGCTACGAGGGGAATACCGCGCGGGTGTGCGGCGTGATCGTGTTGTTCTGCGCCTCGTTCACCTACATCGTCGCTCAATGCTTCGGCATCGGCATCATCACCTCGCGCTTCCTCGACATCCCGTTCGAGATCGCGATCTTCGTCGGCCTGCTCGGCATCCTGGTCTGCTCGATGCTCGGCGGCATGCGCGCGGTGACCTGGACCCAGGTCGCGCAATACATCATCCTGATCGTCGCCTACCTGATTCCGGTGGTCTGGCTGTCGATCAAACTCTACGGCAACCCGATCCCCGAGCTCGCCTACGGGCAGGTGCTCGACCAGATCGCCACGCTGGAGAAGAAGCTCGGGGTGATCAAGCCGCACGCCGCGGCGTATGTCGACGCCAAGGGCCAGTTCAGCTGGGTCGAGTTCAATAATTTCTGGGCGCTCACGCTGACGCTCATGATCGGCACCGCGTCGTTGCCGCACATCCTGATGCGCTACTTCACCACGCCGAACGTCAAGGACGCGCGCACGTCGGTGGGCTGGAGCATCTTCTTCATCTTCCTGCTCTATTTCACTGCGCCGGCGTACGCGGCGTTCGCCAAGCTCGAGGTCTACACCAACGTCATCGGCCAGCCGATCACCGCGCTGCCCGCGTGGGTGCAGAACTGGTCGCAGGTCGGCGGCCTGCTGACGATCAAGGACGCGAACGGCGACGGCATCCTGCAATTGAGCGAGTTCATCATCAACCAGGACATCATCGTGCTGTCGATGCCCGAGATCGCGGGTCTGCCGTACGTCATCTCGGGGCTGGTCGCCGCCGGCGGCCTCGCGGCGGCGCTGTCCACCGCTGACGGCCTGCTGCTCGCGATCGCCAATGCGCTGAGCCACGACATCTATTACAAGATGATCGACAAGACCGCGTCGACCGTGCGCCGCCTGGTCGTGGCGCGTGTCCTGCTGGTCGTGGTCGCGATCATTGCCGCGGCGGTCGCCGGCACTCGGCCCTCGGGCATCATCCAGATGGTGGCCTGGGCATTCTCGCTCGCCGCGGGCGGGCTGTTCGTGCCGCTCGTGCTCGGCATCTGGTGGAAGCGCACCACGGCCGCGGGCGCAGTTGCCGGCATGATCTGCGGATTCGGCATCACGCTCTTCTATCTCGTCGGCACGCGCTACTTCGACATGCCGCTGTGGTTCGGCATCCGCAACATCTCGAGCGCTCTGTTCGGGCTGCCGGTGGCGTTCGTGGTTACGTGGCTGGTCAGCCTGATGACGCGGGCGCCGTCGAAGGATATGCAAGAGTTCGTCGATTCGATCCGCGTTCCGAAGGGCGAGCTGCACTGGGTCGCCGGCCAGGCGCACGACTAAGGCGTTGCCCTTCATCTCCCGGGCCCGCTCGCGCGGGCCCTTTTATTTTCGAACAGGTCCCATGACTGCTATTCAGCATCTCACCGTTGCGGCAGTTCTTGCCGCCGCCCTCGCCGGCTGTACCCGGGGCAAGGACGAGCAGCTGGCCTATGACGTCTGTCTCGAGTCCGCCCGCAAAGATCCCAAATTCGCCAAGGCGCAAATGGCGACGAAAGAGAAGTCGAACATCCAGGCGTCGACCGGGGATTCCGGCATCCGGGTGAACATCCCCTATCAGCTCGACGGCAAGAAAGGCCTCTACCAGTGCATCGCCGACAAGCAGGTCGACGGGTCCTACAAGGTGACGTTCTAGCCCATGTTCCACTCGCGCTGGCACTTACGGCAGCGCACGGTGAACTGGGGTAGCTGGTTGATGACCTCGAACGCGGCGTAGGTCTTGCAGCGGGCGCAGGTCGACTGCGCGGAGAAGCGTTCGGCCTCGACCAGGAGCGCAAAATAGCGGCGCAAGCCGTGCCAGACGATGAGGCCGCCGAAGAACATGCCGCCGGCGGTGCCGAGCCAGGCGAGCCCGAAGCTCTGGGAGCCGAGGCCCTCGAGGGAGGTTTCCACGTAGATGGCGCAAAGGAGCGCCGTCAGGAGCCAGGCGTGCGCCTCGATCAGCCGGCGCTCGTACCATTTCGGAAAGCCAAGCCGCGCGATCGAGCGTCCAGGTTCCATCGTCCTCAGACGGCGAGCGCTCGCGCCAGTTCGGCGGGCAAGAAGCGGCTGTGCATTTCCTGGCTGAGCGCGACCATGCGAAAGCGCACGGCCCCATAGACGACCTCCTCGTCGAGCTCGCGCATGCTGATATGAATCGGCAGCGTGTCGAACAGGCGCTTCGCGGAGTAGCCGGCGACTTCGACGGCCTGCCGCACGTTTGCGTCCATTGCCCTTTGCAGTCGCGGAACGAAGGCTTCCGATGCATCCTGCCAGCCTTGCGGACGATGCGCCGGGGCGGGGAGCGCATCGAGAATCTCCCCGTAGAGCGCGGCGAGGCCCGCGCAAAGCTTGGGCTGCTGCCCAGGCGCGACGTGCGGCCGCAGTTGCCCCTCGGTGAGGATGAGGAGGTCGCCCAGCACGGCGGCGAACGTTTCCCAGCGGCAAACGTCGAACGCGTCGAGGAACGGCTTCTCGGTGAAGAGCGCGTAGCTCGCGAGCCCGGTTTTGCCGCGGCAGTAGTCGGTGGCGCACTTCTGCGCGATGAATGCGGCGCGCTCTTCGACGAAAGTCCTGAGCGCCTCGCGCGTCGCGATCGGTGCCGGCGCGAGCCCGGCCTTCAAGCGTCGCAGAAGACGTCGCATGGGCGGCCACGCCGAGTGTAGCATCGCGCTCTGCGATGGCGGGCGAGAACCTCTGGTGGTCGTATCTTCACTTCCAGCTGCCGAACTACGCGTTCGCGGTGCTCTTCTGGACCTTGATCGGGCGAACGCTCTTCGCAATCTTCCTGCCGGCCGATTCGCCCAACTACATTTACCGCTGGTTTCGCCGCCTCACGGACTGGCTGATCGGCCCGGTCGGCTACATCACCCACTCGATGATCCCGCGTGGGCTGCTCGCCCTGGTCGCTGCGTTCTGGGTCGCGATGGCCCGGGTCGCGTTCTTCATGGCGCTGTACGCCGCGGGGCTCGCGCCGCGCGTGCCGCTCGCCGGGTAGGCCGATGCTCGATCGCCGGACGCTCTTCTTCATCGTCGTCGGACTGTGCATCGTCAACGGCATCTTCTCGCCATTGCTGCGGATTGCGATCCCGGTGAGCGCCGCGCTTCTGCCCGAGGTCTTTCCGCGCACTCTGCAATGGGTGCTGCTGTGGGCCTCGGTGCTGCTTTCGAGCTTCACGCTGTTCGTGAGCGGCGTGCCTGCCGCGCTGTACGAGCGGCTGGTGGAACGCCATGGTACCGGCACGGCGTCCATGTGGATCTGGCTGGCCGGCGCGGCCATTCTTAGCCTGCCGATGCTCGCCCGTTGGAGTGCGCTCGCGTAAAATGCACCGCCGCGGAGAGATGGCCGAGCGGCTTAAGGCGCACGCTTGGAAAGCGTGTAAGCGTTAATAGCGCTTCGTGGGTTCGAATCCCACTCTCTCCGCCACCCGCATTTGCCATCCAGTGCGCCGGGCCGAAAAGAAAACGCCCGGTGGCTTCGCAGCCCCGGGCGCGTTAACCATCGCGTTTTGGCGCGATGGAGGAGGATCCGTCCTCTGCACATTAGCCTGCGACGCATTCCGGGGCCTGACTGACCACTGACGGCAGCCTGACTCGCCATCGCGATGACATACAATGGGGGTGGCGGGCCTCCCCGCATTGCAGTCTGGTGAACCTGGTCAGGTCCGGAAGGAAGCAGCCACAGCCGGCCCCTGCAAGTGCCGGGGGTCAGGCTCGCCTCTCACCTTTCTCTACGCGATGAGCTATCAAGTACTTGCGCGCAAGTGGCGGCCGAAGGATTTCGGCAGCCTGGTCGGCCAGGAGCACGTGGTGCGCGCGCTACGCCATGCGCTCGACGCGAAGCGGCTGCATCACGCCTATCTTTTCACCGGCACGCGCGGCGTCGGCAAGACCACGCTCGCGCGCATCCTCGCCAAGTGCCTGAACTGTGAAACGGGCGTGACGTCGCAGCCCTGCGGCAAATGCTCCGCCTGCGTCGAGATCGACGCCGGGCGCTTCGTCGACCTCCTCGAGGTGGACGCGGCGACCAATACCAAGGTGGACGAGATGCGCCAGCTCCTCGAGACCGCGCAGTACGCGCCGACCAAGGGGCGCTACAAGGTGTACGTGATCGACGAGGTGCACCAGCTCTCGGGGCACGCCTTCAATGCGATGCTGAAGACGCTGGAGGAGCCGCCCGAGCATATGAAATTCGTGCTCGCGACCACCGATCCGCAGAAGATCCCGGTGACGGTGCTCTCCCGCTGCCTGCAGTTCAACCTGAAGCAGATGCCGCCGGCGGCGATCGTCGCGCACCTGGAGCACATCCTGCGCGAGGAGAAGGTGCCGGCCGAGCCCGAGGCGCTCGCGCTTCTCGCGCGCGCGGCGTCGGGCAGCATGCGCGATGCGCTGTCGCTGCTCGACCAGGCGATCGCGCACGGTGGCGGGCGGCTCACGGCGCGCAGCGCGGCCGATATGCTGGGCGCGATCGATCGCGCGTTTCTCCTGGACCTGGTCGCGGCCATTGGGAGCGGTGCCGCCGCCGCGGCGGTGAAGATCGCCGACGACCTGCAGGCGCGCAGTCTCTCCTTCGATGCGGCGCTCGGCGATCTCGCCGCGCTCCTTTTGAAGCTCGCGCTCGCGCAGACGCTGCCCGCCACGCTCGCGGACGACCCGGAGCGTGCGCGTCTCGCGGAGCTAGCCGCGGGCATCGATGCCGAGTCGCTGCAGCTCTATTACCAGATCGCGTTGCAGGGCCGCGAAGATCTGCCGCTTGCGCCCGACGAGCACGGCGGCTTCGTGATGACGCTGCTGCGCATGCTCGCCTTCCGCCCCGAAGGCGCCGGCGAGCGGATCGAACCGGCTGCGGCGAAGCGTCCGTTGCCGAAGGCCGAGGCGCCCAAGGCGGCGGGCTGGCCCGAGCTCGTGCAACAGCTCCCGGTTGCCGGTGCCGCGCGCGAGCTCGCGCGCAACGCCGAGCTGCAGCGGCGCGAGGGCAATGCATTCGATCTGGTCGTGCCGAAGGCGAAGGCCTATCTCGCGGAGCGCGGCTACGCCGAAAAGTTGAAGAGCGCGCTCGAGCAGCACCTCGGCGCGGCGGTCACGGTCAAGGTGAGCGTGGGCGAGATCGCCGGCACGAGCGCGGCCGCCCTCGAGGCCGGCGAGCGCGATGCGCGCCGCGCCGCCGCCGCCCAATCGGTGCAGTCCGACGGCTTCGTGAAGGACCTCGTCAATTTGTTCGACGCCAAGGTCGTCGACTCGACCATCAAGGAAGAGCGCAAATGAAAGGCAACATCGGACAGCTGATGAAGCAGGCGCAGATGATGCAGGAGAACATGCGCCGCATGCAGGAGAGCCTCGCCATGCTCGAGGTCGAAGGCCAGTCGGGCGCGGGACTGGTGAAAGTGCAGATCACCTGCAAGTACGAGGTCAAGCGCGTGAGCATCGATCCCTCGCTCGTGGGTGACGATCGCGAAATGCTCGAGGATCTCGTTGCCGCCGCCTTCAACGACGCGGCGCGGAAGGTTGAAGCGACGATCGCCGAAAAGATGAGCGGCATGACCGCAGGCCTCGGGCTGCCCGCCGGGTTCAAGCTGCCGTTTTGAACAGGAACGCAGTTCCATCGGCCAAAGGGCTGGAGCGCCTGATCGAAGCTTTGCGTGCGCTGCCGGGCGTCGGCCCGCGCTCGGCGCAGCGCATGGCGTACCACCTGCTGCAGCACGACCGCGCCGGCGCCGACCAGCTCGCGCAGTCGCTGAGCGAAGCGCTCGCGACAGTGCGCCGCTGCGCCCAATGCAACAACTTCACCGAGGACGAGATCTGCGCGCTGTGCCGCTCGCCGCGGCGCGATCCGGCGTTGCTCTGTGTCGTGGAGACACCCGGCGATCTCGCCATGGTCGAGCAGACGCTTTCGTACTCCGGCATGTACTTCGTGCTGATGGGGCGCCTTTCGCCGCTCGATGGCGTCGGGCCGCGCGACATCGGCCTCGACCGGCTGCAGGCGCGCGTCGCAGACGGCGCGGTGAACGAAGTGATCCTCGCCACGAATTTCACCAACGAGGGTGAAGCCACTGCGCATTACATCGCCGAAATGCTGCGCGCGCGCGGCATCAAGGTGAGCCGCATCGCGCGCGGCGTGCCGCTCGGCGGCGAGCTTGAGTACGTCGACGCCGGCACTATCTCTCAAGCGCTGCTCGAGCGGCGCGAAATATAGGAGGATTCATGAGGACGCTGCTGTTCACCATGGCGCTGGCACTTACGCCGATCGCGCAGGCGCAGATCGAGAAGCCCGACGTGCACATCGCGGTCGGCGGCAAGGTCGCGCTCTATTACCTGCCGCTCACCATCACCGAGCGCCTCGGCTACTTCAAGGACGAGGGCCTTAACGTTCGCATCAGCGATTTTCCGGGCGGCACGCGCTCGCTCGAGGCCGTCGTCGGCGGCAGCGCCGACGTCGTCGCCGGCGCCTACGAGCACACCATCAACATGCAGTCGCGCAAACAGAACTTCCAGGCCTTTGTCCTGACCGGCGCGGCGCCGCAGATCACCGTGGCGATTGCAAGCAAGCTCGCGGACAAATATAAGTCGCCGAAGGACCTGAAGGGCCTGAAGGTCGGCGTCAGCGCGCCGGGCTCCAGCACCAACATGGTGATCAACTACCTGCTGACGCAGGGCGGCCTCAAGCCCAGCGATGTGGCGATCATCGGCATCGGCACCGGCGGTGCCACGGTCATCGCGGCGATCGACCAGGGCAGGGTGGACGTCATCTCGCAGACCGACCCGGCGGTGACGATGCTCGAGAAGAGCGGCAAGGTGAGGGTGATCGCCGAGACGCGCACGCCCGAAGGCACGGCCAAGCTCTTCGGCGGCCCGATGCCGGCGGCGAGCTTCTATGCACCGGTCGAATTCATCCGCAGGAACCCGAACACGGTCCAGGCGCTCACCAACGCCACCGTGCGCGCGCTGAAGTGGATGCAGGAGGCGACGCCGCAGCAGATCCTCGCCACCGTTCCCGAGGAATACCTGCTCGGCGACAAGGCGATGTATCTCTTCGCCTACAACAATGTGCGCCCGGCCTATTCGAAGGACGGCTACTTCAGCGAGGCCGGCGCGAAGACCACGCTCAAGGCGCTCGCTTCGTTCAACCCGGCGGTCAAGCCCGAGTCCATCAACCTCGCTCAGACCTACACGAACGAGTTCGTGAAGAAGGCGCACGCCAAGCTCGGAAGCAAGAAGTAGCGCCTCATGTCCGCAGCGGTCCCGGCGCTCGCGCTCGAGCAGGTGACGGTGACGTTCGTGTCGCCCGACGGCGGCCGCTATACGGCCGTGCGCGATACCACGCTGCGCGTGGAACCCGGCGAATTCGTTTCGGTCGTTGGGCCCACCGGCTGCGGCAAATCGACTCTGCTCAACGTGGCCGTAGGCCTGCTCCAGCCCTCTGCCGGACGCATCGAAGTATTCGGCGCGCCGTTGGATGGGCTCAATCCGAAGGCCGGGTATCTGTTCCAGACGGAAGCGCTGATGCCCTGGCGCACGGCCCGCGCCAATGTTGCGGCTGGCCTTGAATTCCGCCGCGTCGAGCGCGCCGAGGCGCTCAAGCGCGCCGACGAGTGGCTGCAGCGCGTCGGCCTGCGCGGGTTCGGCGAGCGCTATCCGCACCAGCTCTCGGGCGGCATGCGAAAGCGGGTGGCGCTCGCGCAGACGCTGATCCTCGATCCGCAGATCATCCTGATGGACGAGCCGTTTTCCGCGCTCGACATCCAGACCCGGCAGCTGATGGAGAACCAGCTGCTCGAGCTGTGGTCGGCGAACCGCAAATCGGTGGTGTTCATCACCCATGACCTCGAGGAAGCGATCTCGCTTTCCGATCGCGTCGTAGTGCTTTCGGCCGGACCCGAGTCGCATCCGATCGGCGAATTCGCCGTCGACCTGCCGCGGCCGCGCGATGTCGCGGAGATCCGGCTCACGCCGCGCTTCGTCGAGCTGCACACGCTGATCTGGCA
>DASXRW010000141.1:0-3985 GCA_036506355.1 Burkholderiales bacterium | reverse complement strand
ATCGCCCGGTGCGTCTGCTCGTGCCCTTTGCCGCGGGCGCGGGCACCAACGACATCATGGCGAGGCTGGTGGGCCAGCACCTGGGCGCCGGCCTCGGACAACCCGTCGTGATCGAGAACCGCCCGGGCGCGGGCGGAATCGCGGGCACGGATGCCGCGGCGAAGGCGGCCCCCGACGGCTACACGTTCCTGATGACCAACGTGTCGCTGGTGACGAGCGCCTACCTGTATGCCCGGCTGCCCTACGATCCGCAGAAGGATTTTGTTCCCGTGACGCTGGTCGCCACGGCGCCGCTCATGCTGGTCGTGCACCCCGCGGTGGCGGCGAAGTCGCTGCAGGAGCTGGTCGCGCTGGCGAAGGCGAATCCCGGCCGGCTCACCTACGGCTCCGGCGGCGTGGGCAGCACGCCGCATCTCTCCGGCGAGCTCTTCAAGTCGCTTGCCGGGATCGACGCCTTGCACGTGCCCTACAAGGGCGGCGCGCCGGCGCTCAACGACCTGGTCGGCGGGCAGCTCTCGTTCATGATCGAGAACGTGCCGGGCACGATGCCCTTCGCGAAGGCCGGCAAGCTGCGCGCGCTCGCGATCACGAGCGCGCAGCGCTCGCCGCTGGACCCGACGCTGCCGACGATGGCGGAAGCGGGCGTGCCGGGCTACGAGGTGGTCGGCTGGAACGGGATCGTCGCCGTGGCCGGCACGCCGACCGGGATCGTGGCGCGGCTGCAGGCCGAGGTGGGCAAGGCCTTGCGCCTGCCGGAAGTGCGCGAGCGTCTCGCCGCCATGGGCGCGGAGCCGGTCGGCAGCACGCCGGAGGAGCTCGGCGCCTTCATCCGCGCCGAGAGGACGCGCTGGGGCGCGATCATCCGCGAGAAGGGGATCCGCTCCGAGTAGCCGAGCTCAGTTGATCTTGATGCCCACCTCTTGAATGATGCGCCCCCATTTCTCCTGCTCCGCCCTGATGAACGCCGCGGCGCGCTCCGGCGTTCCCCCTAGCGGCTCGGCGCCGAGCTCGGAGAGCTTCGCGACGATCTGAGGCTTGGCGATCATCCTGTTCAGCTCGGCGTTGAGCGTCTGAACGATCTGCGGCGGCGTCTTCGCCGGCGCGAGCAGCGCGAACCAGCCGAGCACCTCGAAGCCCGCGAGGCCCATGCCGGTCTCGGAAACGGTGGGCACGTCCGGCAGTAACGGCGTGCGCTTTGCGCTCGAGACGGCGAGCGCGCGCAGCGAGCCCTTGCGGATGTGCGGCACCATGGTGGCGACGTTCTCGAACATCATCGGCACGCGACCGGAGAGGAGGTCGGGCATGACGGCGCCGGTGCCCTTGTAGGCGATGTGCACCATGTCGACGCCGGCCATTTTCTTTACCAGCTCGCCGCCGAGGTGCTGCGCGGTGCCGGGGCTGGTCGAGGCGTAGTTGTATTTGCCGGGGTTCGCTTTGAGCAGCGCGATGAGCTCGCCGAAAGTCTTCGCCGGGAAATCCGGGTGCACGACGAAGACGTAGGGCGTGCTCGCGACGAGGCCGGTGGCGACGAAGGCGGATTCCTCGTAGGGCAGCGACGCATACAAGGCGCGCGCGGTGCCGTGCGTGCTCGGCACCAGGATCAGGTTGTGGCCGTCGGGCGCGCTCTTCGCCACGACGCCGGCGGCGATGGTGCCGCTCGCGCCGCCGCGGTTCTCGACCACGAACGGTCTTCCGAGCTGCTCGGCGAGCTCGTTGGCGACCAGGCGCCCGATGATGTCGGTGGTGCCGCCGGGCGGGAAGCCGACCATGATGCGCACCGGCTGGGTCGGCCAAGCTTGGGCGAATGCGAGGAGCGGGAGACTTGCCAGAAAGGCGAGGAGTAGGCGGCGCATCAGCGGAGCATAGCGGTAGCCGAGCGAGGGACAAAACAGCGCGCGGTTACGACGATATTCAACGCCGCGCGTGCGGCATACAGTTCCCAAGCAACCGCGTTCACTACAACCAGCAAGCCAGAGGGTTCCCTATGCAAGCTCAATTCTTCGATCTCTATCGCAACGGCATGAAGACGGCGGCCGAACTCGCCAAGACCTCGCTCGAGAACACCGTCCGCCTGCAGCAGAAGCAGCTCGACATGGTGCGCGACATCCTCGAGGAAAACACACGCTCCGCCGATCGCCTGGGCGAAGCGACGAGCATCCAAGACCTGGTCGGCGTGCAGTCGCAGCTCGCCGGGACCCAGCTCCAGCGCATCGCGGAGTTCTGGACGAGCGCGTGGCAGCTCGCCGCCGAGAACCAGAAGGCCGTGATGGAGCAGTGGCAGTCGCAGCTCGGCCAGACCGGCGAGGCCATGCGCGAGACGGTGCGCGGCTCCGAGGACATGGCGCGGGTGGCGGCGCAACAGATCTCGCGCGCCTCCGGGTCGCTGCGCGAGAGCGCGGCGCCGCAGCATGAGCGCAAGGGCCAGGAGCCGCACCGCAAGAGCGCCTGACCCCATCCCCCTGCGGCTATCATGGGGGATGAGAAATTCCGAAGTCCCCATGATGGCGTTGCGCCGCGCCGTGCAGATCTGCGGCGGGCTGG
Organism: Burkholderiales bacterium; assembly: GCA_036506355.1. Classification (GTDB taxonomy): domain Bacteria; phylum Pseudomonadota; class Gammaproteobacteria; order Burkholderiales; family SG8-39; genus SCGC-AG-212-J23. Next base: position 1,444 of record DASXRW010000141.1, on the reverse strand, counting down.
ACGCGCTGAGCGACACGCTCAGCGTGTCGACCAAGTCGCTCGAGCTGATGCTCGTCGGCGAGGAGGCGGTGCCGCAGCCGCTCTTCACGCAGGTCGTGGGACTCCTGCTCGAAGCCACAGCGACGCGGCAGGGCAAGCACACGCCGGACTCCAACGAAGGCGGCAGGAAAGGTCCCCGGCAGTAAGAGGTGGACCCGCTGAATCCGGAACCCCGCGCGCGCCCGGTGCGCATCGGCTTTCTGGTGCCGCCGGGCAATCCGACGGTCGAGGTCGAGATGATCGCCCTCGCGCCTCCCGAAGTTTCGGTGCACTTCACGCGCATGGTCGCCCATGGCGCCGCGGGTTCGCACCAGGGCCAGGAGGAGCGGAACCGCAGCCAGATCGCGCACCTCTCCGAGAACGTCGCGCTGCTCGCCATGGTCGCGCCGCGGGTCATCGTCCTCGCGCACACCGCGACCAGCTACACGCTCGGAAGAGACGGCGAGGCCGAGCTCGTCGCGCGCATGCAGCGCGAGAGCGGCATCCCCTTCATCACCGCGTTCGGCAGCGTGCTCGCGGCGCTCGCGCACCTGGGCGTGAAGCGCGTTGCGCTGGGCACGCCGTACGATGCTGACGCAACGGCGAAAGGGAAGAGCGCCCTCGAGGCGCACGGCATCGAGGTGGTCAGCGTCGGGCGCCTGGAGAACGTGAAGAACATCTACGAGGAAACCGCGGAGCGGGCGCACGGCCTCGCGCGCCGCATCGACGTGCCGCAGGCGCAGGCGGTGTTCCTGAGCGGCGTCGGCATGCCGACCCTCGCGACGCTCGAGAAGATGGAGCGCGACCTCGGCAAGCCGGTCGTCTCGGCCGCCGCCGCGATGATGTGGAACGCGCTGCGCGTCGCCGGCGTGAGGGAGCCGATCGCCGGCTACGGACGGTTGCTTAAATCATGAAAATCGCGGTCATGGGCGCCGGCGCCGTGGGCTGCTACTACGGCGGCATGCTCGCCCGCGCCGGGCACGACGTGACGCTGATCGCCCGCGCGCAGCACGTCGAGGCGGTGCGAAAGAACGGGCTGCGCCTGGAGAGCAAGGCGTTCGACGAGCGCGTCGCCATGCGCGCGAGCGAGGAGCCGAGCGGCGCGCGCGGCGCGAAGCTCGTGCTCTTCAGCGTCAAGTCGCCGGATACCGAGCGCGCCGGCGCCGCGCTCGCGCCGCATCTCGAGCGCGACGCGGTGATCCTCAGCCTGCAGAACGGCGTCGACAACGCCGAGCGCCTCGCCGCGATGCTCGGCCGCGACGTGGTGCCCGCGGTGGTCTACGTCGCCGTCGAGATGGCGGGACCGGGGCACGTCCGGCACCACGGCCGGCGCGAGCTCCTGATCGGGCGCTCGGAGGCGAGCGAGCGCATCGCCGCGGCGTTCGTCGCCGCCGGCGTGCCGGTCGAAGTGTCGGACAACGTGATC
>DASXRW010000140.1:0-3472 GCA_036506355.1 Burkholderiales bacterium | reverse complement strand
GACTGCAGCCGCATGTTCTTCGTCGGCGAGTCGAGCATCCAGGCGCGTAGGCTGGTGGAGGTCACCTACGAGTGCATGTGGATCGGTATCCGCGAGGTGCGGCCCGGTGCCCGCCTTGGCGATGTCGGGGCCGCCATCCAGCGGCATGCCGAGAAGCATGGCTACTCGGTGGTGCGCGAGTTCTGCGGCCATGGAATCGGCCGCAAGTTCCATGAGGAGCCGCAGGTCCTGCATTACGGCAAGGCGGGCACTGGACTTACGCTCCAGCCCGGCATGACCTTCACCGTCGAGCCCATGATCAATGCAGGCAAGCCCGGCATCCGCGAACTGGCCGACGGCTGGACCATCGTCACCAAGGACCACAGCCTCTCGGCGCAATGGGAGCACACGGTAGCGGTCACCGCGGAGGGCTACGAGGTCCTCACGCTCTCCGCGGGAGTGCAACCCGCGCCGCCGGCCGGGTCGGAGGCGACCTCGAAGTGACGGCCGCGAGCCTGCGCGAGCAGGTGGCGACCGAGCGCGCGGCGCTGCGTGCGGCGTATCTAGCGCGGCCCAATCCGCGGGCACTGCTCAAGGCGCACGCGCAGCTCATCGACCGCACGGTTAAATCCGTGCCCGGTCTGCCCGCCGGCGCAGCCCTGGTGGCGACCGGCGGCTATGGCCGCTGCGAGCTGTACCCGAGCTCGGACATCGATCTCCTGGTGCTGCTTGCGCGCGAGCCCGGGGCGGCGGAGCGTGAGTCCCTGGAACGCCTGATCGGCACGCTCTGGGACATCGGCCTCGAGATCGGCCACAGCGTGCGCACGGTCGAGGGTTGCATCGAAGCTGCGGCGGACGACGTGACGGTGCGCACCACGCTCCTTGAGTCGCGCTTCCTGTCGGGCAGCCGTGCGCTCTACCGCCGGCTCGAGCAGGCGCTTCACGCCGTGGTGGACCCGGTGGCCTTCCTCAAGGCGAAGAAGCTCGAGCAGGAGCAGCGCCACGCCAAGCATCAGGACACGGCGTATTCGCTGGAACCCAACCTCAAGGAAGCGCCGGGGGGCTTGCGCGACCTGCAGGTGATCCAGTGGATCGCGCGCGCCAGTGGAATAACGGCGGGCATCGGCCGCACCTGGAGCGATCTCGTGGCGCAGGGCCTGATCGAGCGCGACGAGGCGCACCAGCTCGCGCGCCACGAAGCGCTGCTGCAGGACCTGCGCATCCGCCTGCATTACCTCGCGGGACGACGCGAGGACCGGCTGGTGTTCGACGTGCAGACCGCGCTCGCCGCGCAGCTCGGCTACGCGGACAACCCGGAGCGTCGCTCGAGCGAGGCGATGATGCAGCGCTACTACCAGACGGCGAAGGGCGTGACGCAGCTCAACACCATCCTGATGCAGAACCTGGAGGCGCGGCTCGCGCCGGAGCCGGACGTCGCGCCGCGGACGCTGAACGAGCGCTTTCGCATCCGCGGCGAGCTGCTGGAAATCGCGCGCGAGGGCCTGTTCGACGAGCAGCCGCTCGCGATCCTCGAGAGCTTTCTCCTGCTGATGCAGCATCAGGAGCTGCGCGGCATGACGGCGCCGACGCTGCGCGCGCTGTACCGCGCCCGCGGCCGTATCAGCGCCGAGTTCCGGCGCGATCCGCTCGCGCGGCTCATGTTCCTGCACATCCTGCAGCAGCCGCGCGGCATCGTGCACGAGTTCCGGCGCATGAATCAGTACGGCATCCTCGGCCGCTACCTGCCGGAGTTCGGCCGCATCGTCGGCCAGATGCAGCACGATCTGTTCCACGTCTATACGGTCGACCAGCACATCCTCATGGTCATCCGCAACCTGCGGCGCTTCACGCAGCCGGAGTTCGGGCACGAATTCCCGCTGTGCAGCGAGCTGATGAGCGGCTTCGAGCGCCGCTGGCTGCTCTACGTCGCCGCGCTCTATCACGACATCGCCAAGGGCCGCGGCGGCGATCATTCCGAGCTCGGCGCGCGCGACGTGGTGAACTTCGCCAAGCGCCACGGCTTGTCCAAGGAGGATCGCGATCTCGTCGCCTTCCTCGTGGAAAACCATCTCGCGCTGTCGCATGTCGCGCAGAAGCGCGACGTCTACGACCCCGAGGTGGTGCGCGTCTTCGCCGAGCGGGTGAAAACCGAGCGCCGTCTGGTGGCGCTCTATCTTTTCACGGTAGCCGACGTGCGCGGCACGAGCCCGAAGGTATGGAATGCCTGGAAGGGCAAGTTGCTGGAAGATCTTTTCCGCGCCACGCGCCGGACCCTCACCGGCGAGCCACTCGCGCGCGACGCCGCGCTCGCCGAGAAGCAGGCCGAAGCGACGCGGCTCCTGCGCCTCTATGCGCTCTCGGACGCGGTGAAGGACCGGCTCTGGGCGAGCCTCGATATCACGTACTTCCTGCGCCACGACGCGCAGGAGATCGCCTGGCATACGCGCAACCTCCACTACCGCGTCGACAGCGAAAAGCCCGTGGTGAAGGCCCGGCTTGCCCCATTCGGCGAAGGCCTGCAGGTGATGATCTACACGCGCGACCGCGAGGCCCTCTTCGCGCGCATCTGCGGCTACTTCGACCGCGCGGGCTTCAACATCGCCGAGGCGAAGGTCCACACCACGCGCAACGGCTACGCGCTCGACACCTTCGTCATCATGGGCCAGGGCCGCGACGCGCACTACCAGGACCGCATCGCCATGATCGAGGCGGAGCTCGGCGAGGAGCTGAAGTCCGACGCCCCGCTCGGCGCCCCGCGCGGCGGGCGCCTGTCACGCCGCGTGCGCCACTTCCCGATCTCGCCCGCCGTCGACATCCGGCCCGACGAGCGCGGCGCCTACCAGGTGCTCTCGGTCGTCGCGAGCGACCGCCCCGGGCTGCTCTACGGCATCGCGCGTACCCTCGCGCGCTACGGTATCAACCTGCAGACGGCGCGCATCAATACCCTCGGCGACCGAGTCGAGGACGTCTTCCTGGTCTCCGGCGAGGCCCTCGCCAGTCCCAAGACGGTGCTGCAGGTCGAGCAGGACCTGCTCAAAGAGCTGCAGATTTCCGTGTAGCGGGAACGCCGCTTGCGGCGGCCAGCCCGATGGACATCGACCGCCCCCGCCGCCGCGCGACCGATCATCGCCAGCGCGTAGTGCTGCCCGGTGACGAGCCCTGGCGCTCCGGCGCCGACATCATCGGCGCCGTGCTCGAGGCTAGCGACGGCCCGATCGGCGAGGTCGCGGATCTCCTGCTCGAGGAGGAGACCTGCGCCGTCACCGAGCTCGTGGTCAGCACCGAGGAAAACGCGATCCTCGTGCCCCTCGCCGCGGTCGCGCGCATCGACTGGCCGCAGCGCCGGATGTACGTCAGCATGACGCGCGAGGAGATCCTGCGGTCGCTGCAGACGAAACTGTAAAACTTACTCTTCGGCGGGCAGCGCCTGGCCGGGAAACAAGGCCTCGTTGAAACCGAACTTGGCGAGGTCGCGGATGCGCATCGGATAGAG
>DASXRW010000139.1:0-6236 GCA_036506355.1 Burkholderiales bacterium | reverse complement strand
GGCGCTCGGCATGCTCGAGCACTTCGACTTACGCTCGCACGCGGTGGATGGCCCCGACAGCGTTCACCTGCAGATCGAGGCGATCAAGCTCGCTTTCGCCGACGCCTGGCGCTACGTCGCCGACCTCGACCACATGGACGTAAGGCCCCACGCGCTGCTCGAGTGCGAGTACCTCAAGTCGCGCGCGCGGCTCATCGATCCGAGGCGGGCGCAGGAATTCGGCCACGGCACCCCGCCGAAGGGCGGCACGGTCTACCTGACCGCGGCGGACGCTTCAGGGATGATGGTGTCGTTCATCCAGTCGAACTACATGGGCTTCGGCTCCGGCGTGGTGGTCGACGGCATCTCGCTGCAGAACCGCGGCGCCACTTTCGTGATGCAGCCCGGCCACCCGAACGCCATGGGCCCGAAGAAGCGCCCTTACCAGACGATCATTCCGGGCTTCGTCACGCGCGACGGGAAGCCGGTGATGAGCTTCGGCGTGATGGGCGGCACCATGCAGCCGCAGGGCCATACGCAGGTGATGGTGCGAATTGCGGACTACGAGCAGAGCCCGCAGGCGGCATGCGACGGCCCGCGCTTTCGCTTCGTGCAGGGCATGGACGTCAGCGTCGAGGACGACGGCTTCCCGGCGGCGACGCTCGAGGAGCTCGAGCGACGCGGCCACCGCATCGTCACCATCGACGACTACAACCAGTTCGGCAGCGCGCAGCTCATCTGGCGCCTGGACGGCGGCTATTTCGTCGCGAGCGACCCGCGCCGCGATGGACAGGCGGTCGGGTTCTAGATGCTGAAGATCTGGGGCCGCATCAACTCGGTCAACGTCAAGAAGGCGCTGTGGGCCGCCGAAGAGCTCGGGCTCAAATACCAGCGCATCGACGCCGGCATGGAGCACGGCGTCAACACCACGCCGGAGTACCGCCGCATGAACCCGACCGGGCTCGTGCCGACGATCGACGACGACGGCTTCACGCTGTGGGAGTCGCACACGATCGTGCGCTACCTCGCGGCGAAGCACGGCGCGGGCAGCCTGTGGCCCACCGACGCAAGAGCGCGCGCCGACACCGATCGCTGGATGGACTGGACGCACAGCTTCTCGCGCGAGTTCCAGCGGCCGGTGTTCTGGCCGCTGGTGCGCACCCCGCCGGAGAAGCGCGATGCCAAGGCGATCGCCGAAGCGGTGCGCAAATGTGGCGAGCTGCTCGCCATCCCGGATCGAACCCTTTCGGAACGAGCCTATCTCGGCGGGACGCAGCTCACCATGGGCGACATCCCGCTCGGCTGCCACGTGCAGCTCTGGATGCGGCTACCGATCGAGCGGCCGCGCCAGCCGAACCTGGAGGCGTGGTTCGCGCGCCTCTGCGAGCGAGCGGCCTACCGCGAGATCGTCGACATTCCCCTGAGCTAGGGGCGCTGCGCCAGCACGGCGTCGCGCTCGGTGCGGCCGCTCGCGGCGAGCTTGCGCGCGCGCTCGTAGAAGGCATCCAGGTTGCCGGTCTCGGCGAGCAGGCGCTCGAAGGCCGGCACCAGCTCGTTGTACAGGGCGATGGACACGAGGAAAGCATTGTTCGGCTCGGCGGGCACGAAGCCCGGGAACGCGGCGCGCAGCCGGTCGAACTCGCCGCGCTTGTGCTCGAGCATCTCCTCGGGCGACAGGCGCATCGCGTAGATCGTCTTCAGGCGCTCGCGCGTCTCCTTGATGCGCGCGGCGAGCTCGCGCTTGCGCGCCTGCGCGGCCTGGAACGCGGCGAGCTCGGCGCTGCGCCCCTGCGCTTCGAGCCAGCGGCGCACGCCCTCCTCCTCGACGGTCACGGCGAACGATTCGTTGAACGTGGTGTCGTTCTTCGCGTAGACCACCTGGTGCGCGAGCTCGTGGAACACGAGGCGCGCCACCTGCGCATCGGGGTAGCGGATGAAGGTCGAGAGCAGCGGATCGTCGAACCAGCCGAGCGTCGAGTAGGCGAGGATCCCGCCGACGTACACATCGTAGCCTTCGGCACGCAGTCTTTCGGCATGGCGCTGCGCCTCGCGCTCGGAGAAGAAGCCGCGATAGGCGACGCAGCCGGTGATCGGGAAGCACTCGGGCTTCGGGTCGACCGAGAACTTGGGCGCGGCGAACACGTTCCATACGGCGAAGCGCCGGCCGAGGTCGGCGTAGGCGGTATAGCTCGCGTTGTCGGGCAGGTGGAGCTCGCGCGAGGCGAATTCACGGATGCGGCGCGCGGTCTCGAGGCGGCCCTTGAGATCCGGGGGCGTCGCGGGGTCGGCAAGCCACGATTCGATCGGCCGCGCCGCCGACAGGACCTTGAAATGCCCGCCGATCGCCTGCCCGTAGTAGGAAAGCGATTCGCAGCCCGCGCACAGGGCGAGCGCCAGGATGGCGAGCACTGCTCTCATGCAAACTGCCCCGCGCGCAGGAAATGTTCCACCAGCACCGCCACGCGGCCGGACAGCGCGAGCATGCTGTGCCCCTGTCGCAGGAGCACGCGATCGGCCATTCCTTCCACGACAGTTTCCTCGGCACACACCACACCGTCATTTTCGCCCGGAAGCGCGCCGAGCGCGCGGCCGAGGCCCAGCGGCAGCGTGCCGGCAATGACTCCGAGCGCCTCCGGGCGTTGCCAGTGCGCATGGCGCTTCTCCCAGCGCGGCGCGCAGGCGCCGAGCATCCAGCGCCCCAACGCGCCCGAGCCGAGCCGGCGGCCGGCGAAGCAGCCTCCCACCGGCGCGCCAACTAGCACGACGCGGCCGGCGGCAATCTCGCGGTGGCTTTCGAGCAGATCGAAAATCAGGACGCCGCCCAGACTGTGCCCCACCAAATGCACAGGCCCCTCGCGCACGAAGCGCGCGAGGCGCTCGATCGTCACATCGAGCGGCTGGCGGCCGCTGTAAGCGAAGTTGCGTGTGCGATACCCCGCGCGCCTGAGCCGCGCGCCGATGAGCGCCATCGCTAGAGCGGGCATCCACAGCCCGGGAACCAGCACGACCTCGTCGTTCACTTGCCCTTGATTTGGCCGACGGCGTCGAGCAGGGCCTGCGCGCGGTGCACGATCGGATAGTCGATCATCTGGCCGTCGACCTGGATCGCGGCCGCGCCGCGCCTTTCGGCCTCGGCGAAGGCGGCGACGATGCGCTCGGCCGCGGCGATCTCCTCGGCGCTCGGCCGGTAGGCGTCGTTCACCGGCGCGATCTGGTCGGGATGCACGCAGCATCTTCCCTGGAAGCCGCCGCGGCGGCTGCGCTCGAGCGCGCGCGCGAAGGCCGCGGCTTCCTTGAAATGGAACCAGGGGCTGTCGATCGGGTTCTCCATGCCGGCGGCGCGCGAGGCGAGCACGATGCGCGCTCGCGCATCGGCCAGCTCGGCTTCCTCGAGCGTCGGCGACAGGCCGAGGTCGTTGGCGTAATCGCCGGCGCCGAAGCACACGCGCTTCACCCGCCACGGCGCGCGATAGGGACGGAGGTTGCGCGCCTGGAGGATGCGGTCGACGCGCTGCACGCCGGCGGCGGTCTCGATCTGCGGCATCAGATCGAGCGCGCCCTCGGCGAGGCCGCGCTCGCGCTCGAGGTTGGCGAGCAGCCAGTCGATGGCGTGCAGATCGGCCGCGCTTTCGATCTTCGGCACCACCACGCCGTCTAGCCCCTTCTGCACCGTGGCGACCAGGTCGGCATAGCAATACGGCGTCGAGGGCGCGTTCACCCGCACGTAAAGCAGGCACTGGCGCGCCCGCCCAAGCGCCGCCACGACGGCGTCGCGGCTGGGCGCCTTGTCGGAAGGCGCGACCGAGTCCTCGAGATCGAGGATCACGGCATCGGCTTCGAGCGTGAGCGCCTTCTCGACGCGCCGCGGCACGTTGGCCGGGGTGAAGAGAAACGAGCGGATCACCGCAGCAGCTGCCGCTCGGTCCACGAGATGAAAGGCAATACCTCGGCCCCCACTGGCTGCGCGCGGCCTCGCACGATCTGCGTGAGCACGGGCTTCATGCCCATTTGGGCGCCGCTTGTCGGATCGACGCGGTAAGGGCCGAGCACGGTTTCGACTTCCAGGTTGGCGAGCACGCCGCGCAGCTTTTGGGCATCCGCAGTGCCAGCGCGACGCACGGCGGCCGCGAGCACGGTGCCGGCCGCATACGCGGCGGCGGCGAGCGCCCCCGGCGGCGCGGACCATTTGGCGCTAAAGGCTTGCACGAAATTCGCGTTCCCTGCGGTAGGAAAGCGCGCATCGTACCCTTTGGAGCCGAGGATGAATTCGGCGTCCTGCCCGACGAGCGAAATGAACCGCGGCTCGGCGCTCGCGCGGAGGTAAAAGAGGCGCGGTACGTAGCCATGGCGCTTCAGCGTCTTCACCATGTCGGCGCCGTCGCGCGGCTCGCCGAAGGCGATCCAGGCGTCGGCATGCACGCCCATCGCCCTGTAGAGCTGGGGCAGGAAGTCGACCGTGCCGGCGGCATAGATCTCGAGCGCGACGCGGCCGAACCCGAGCCGGCGCGCCTGCGCCTGCGCCGCCTCGCCCATTTCTCGCGAGGCGGCGTCGTCGCGCGCCACGATGAAGAGCGATTCGGCACGCGCCTCGCGCGCCGCCGCGACAACGCCTTCGGCATAAGCGGCGTACGCGGGCGCGGTCTGGAATACATAGCGCGGCGAGCGCTTGTGCACCTGGCCCGAGGGTCCGGCGGCATTCAGCAACACGCGCCGCGAGCGCTCGGCTTCGGCGGCACCGGTCAAGGTCGCGGCCGAGCCATAGGGACCGATGAGCAGCGCGGCGCCGCCCGAAATCAGCTCGGCGTACGCCGAGCCGGCGCGGGCAGCTTCGGAGCCATCATCCTTCATCCGCAGCTCGATGCGCCGGCCAAGCACCCCGCCGGCGGCGTTGAGCTCGTCCGCCCATAGGAGCAGGCCCTTGCGGTAATCGGCGGCCGCCGCGGCATGCGAGCCGGTTTCCGAGACCACGGCGCCGACGACGAGCGCGCTCTCCTGGGCTGCCGCGCTCGAAAGAGCGGCGGCGAAAACCAAAGCGCTAGTAATCCAGCCGGTCATCGACCGCATGGCCGCGCATCGGGATCAGCGCCGAGCGCTCGAAGGTCATGAACACCGTGCCGTCCGCTTTTTTCCCCGTAGTGCGCACGGTCACGATGCCATGATGCGGGCGCGAGTTCGACTCGCGCTTGCCGATCACTTCCGACTCGGCGTAGATCGTGTCGCCGGCGAACACCGGCGCCGTGAGGCGCACCTTGTCCCAGCCGAGATTGGCGACCGTCTTCTGGCTCACGTCGGAGACGCTCATGCCGGTGACGATGGCGAGCGTCAGCGCGGAGTTGACGAGCGGCTTGCCGAAGTCGGTGGCCGCGCCGTACACCGCGTCGATATGCAGCGGATGCTGGTTCATCGTGAGGAGCGAGAACCAGGTGTTGTCCGCCTCGGAGAGCGTGCGGCCCGGCCGGTGCTCGTACACGTCGCCGATCTCGAAGTCTTCGTAGTAGCGGCCCGCGGATTCGCGGAAACGCTTCGGTGCCACTTCCTTTGCGCGACTGACCATAAGAGAATCCCGACGATCGATGATCAATAAGCTCTTTGGCGACATTGTAGGCGCCGCCAATGTCCTGACCGATCCGCAAGATACCCGGGCGTACTTTACAGACTGGCGGCGCCAATACACCGGGTCCGCGGAATGCGTGGTGCGCCCGGGGAGCACCGCGGAAGTGGCGCGCGTGGTCGCGCTCTGCGCCGAGCACGGGTTGGCGATCGTGCCGCAGGGCGGCAACACCGGGCTCTCCGGCGGCTCGGTGCCGACCGGCAAACGCCGCGAGATCGTGCTCGCCCTCGGCAGGATGAACCGCGTGCGCGATCTCGATCGTTTGAACGACACGATCACCGTCGAGGCGGGCTGCGTGCTCGCCAACGTGCAGCGCGCGGCCGATGGGGCCGGGCGACTGTTCCCGCTTTCGCTCGCCGCCGAAGGCAGTTGCCAGATCGGCGGCAATCTCTCGACCAATGCCGGCGGCATCAACGTGCTGCGCTATGGCACCGCGCGCGAGCAGGTGCTCGGGCTCGAGGTGGTGCTGCCCGACGGCCGCGTCTGGGAAGGGCTGCGCGGCCTGCGCAAGGACAACACCGGCTACGACCTGAAGCAGCTTTTCCTCGGCGCCGAAGGCACGCTCGGCATCATCACCGCGGCGGTGCTGCGGCTGCATCCGAAGCCGACCGCCAGCGCCACGGCGTGGATCGCGCTCGCCAGCCCG
>DASXRW010000138.1:0-3014 GCA_036506355.1 Burkholderiales bacterium | reverse complement strand
GCGGTGGCGCGGCTGCCTTCGGGCACGCGCGTCGAGGTGTTGTGCGGACAACCCGAGCAGAAGTACGGCTGCCGCACGGTGGTCACGCGGGGACGCGCGAGCGCCTTCTCCTTGAAGTCGAGGAAGGCGAGGCGCTCGCGGAACTGTGAACCGAGTTTTTCAGCTAAACCTAATTTCTCCAGGCGCTGGGCAATCGCGCGAGCCACCATCGCCGGCGAGTGTTCGTAGTGCGCCGGCAAGAGCCAGGTGCCGGCGGGCTGCCCGCCGCTGCGGCTCCACTCGCCGCTGTCGTCGAACTTGCCGACTACGCGGGGCGCGCGCACGCCTTCCTTCCAGTTGTAGAGCTCTTCCTTGATCTGGTACTCGATGACCTGGCGTTTCTCCTCCACCACCAGAATTTCTTCCAGGCCCTCGGCAAAGCGCCGCGCGCCTAGCGGCTCGAGCGGCCAGGAGAGCGCCACCTTGTAGACGCGCAGGCCGATGTCGCGCGCCACGCGCTCGTCGATGCCCAAGTCGGCGAGCGCGCGCATCACGTCGCCGAAGGACTTGCCCGTGGTGACGATGCCCAGGCGCGCGCGCGGCGAGTCCCAAATCATGCGGTCGAGCCCATTCGCGCGCGCGTAGGCGAGCGCGGCGTACACCTTGTAGTCGAGGATGCGCGCTTCCTGCTCGAGGATGCCGTCGGGCCAGCGGATGTTGAGCCCGCCGGGCGGCATGGCGAAGTCAGGCGGCAGCGTCAGCTTGACGCGCTCCGGGTCGACGATGACCGAGGCGCCCGATTCGACCACGTCGGTCACGCACTTGAACGCGATCCAGCAGCCCGAATAGCGGCTCATGGCGAAGCCGTGCAGCCCGAGATCCAGATAGTCCTGCACGTTCGCCGGATTCAGCACGGGGATCAGGCAGGCCTTGAAGATGTGCTCGGACTGGTGCGGCAGCGTGGACGACTTCGCGGCGTGGTCGTCGCCGGCGAGCGCAAGTACGCCGCCGTAACGCGAAGTCCCAGCGGCATTGGCGTGCTTGAAGACGTCGCCGCAGCGATCGACGCCTGGGCCCTTGCCGTACCACATCGAGAACACGCCGTCGTAGCGCGCCTTCGGGAAAAGGTTGAGTTGCTGCGTGCCCCAGATCGCGGTGGCGGCGAGGTCCTCGTTGACGCCGGGCTGGAAGCGGATGTGATGGCTTTCGAGATGCTGGCGGGCGCGCCACAGGCTCTGGTCGAGGCCGCCGAGCGGCGAGCCGCGATACCCGGACACGAAGCCCGCCGTATTGACCCCTGCGCGCGCATCGCGCTCGCGCTGGAGCATCATGAGACGGATCAGCGCCTGCGTGCCGGTGAGGAACACGCGCCCGCGCTCGAGCGTGTACTTGTCGTCAAGCGATGCGGCAGCGAGGGCGGCGCGGTCGACGGGGGCGTTCATCTCAACGGTTCCACAAAAATCGTGTTCATGTGGGGCACGACTGCCACTCGGAATGGTGTCCCTCGCGGCGCTCCGAGCGTAACACGCCTACGCGGCCGCACGCGGCCGGATGCGCGGTTTTGTCCGCGGCGCCGGGCGATCCCAGTACGGCTCGGGACCGAAGGACTGCGCGAGGAACTCGATGAACACCCGCGTCTTCGCCGGCAGGAAGCGGCGATGCGGATACACCGCGTAGATCGCCACGTCGGAATGGAACGCGTAGCCCGGAAGCAGCGCGACGAGCGATCCTTCCTGGAGCTGCCGATACACGTCCCAGGTGGACTTGAGCGCGATACCGAGGCCCGCGAGCGCCCATTCGCGCAGTACTTCCCAGTTGTCGCAGGCATAGCGGCCCTGCACGCGCACGGAGGCCGAACGGCCATCGGGCGCCTTGTACTCCCAGCTGGCGGCAAATTCGCTCGTGACGAGGCAGTTGTGCTTCGCGAGATCTTCCGGCGTGCTCGGGATGCCGTGTGCCGCGAGATACGCCGGGCTCGCGCAAACCACGCGGCGGTTCGGCGCGAGCCTGCGCGCGGCGAGCGAGGAGTCCTGGAGCTCGGCGATGCACACCGCGACGTCGAAACCCTCATCCATGACGTTGACGCTGCGGTCCGAAAGACTGAGGGCGAGCTGCACTTTGGGATAGCGCGCGGCGAACTGAGGCACGAGAGGCGCCACATGCTGATGACCGAACGAGGCCGGCAGCGCGACCTTCAGCGCGCCCTGCGGCTCGACGCGGCCGGCGGAGACTTCGGCGTCGGCCTCCTCGATCTCGGCCAGCACCCGGTTACACGCGTCGTAGTACCGGCTGCCTTCGACGGTGAGGTTCAGGCTCCGAGTGGTGCGGTGGACTAGGCGTATGCCGAGGCGGGACTCCAGCGCCGCGAGGCGCCGGCTCACCAAGGCCGGCGAAAGGCCGAGCTCGCGGGCCGCTGCGGAAAGACTTCCGGCGGCGACCACCCTCGAGAACACGGCCATCTCTTGTAAAGCGTCCGCCATTTGTGCAGAATCTGCAAAGGTGTTTTACAAAACGAGGTGATTCTATACAAGAAGAAAAATAGTGATATAGTTGCTGCGTTGCAGCACCCGTCGGATCCTCCTCCTCCTCTTTCCGCCGGGATGCGCTAAGGGGCAGCCCGCAAGGGTCTGCCCCTTATTTTTTAGAGCGGGCCGGCGCTGTCGCCTTTTGATCAGGACGAGCCGCGGACGTCGACCGAGATCACCATCCCGGATTTGCGCCGTGCAGCGAGCAGGTCCGCGAAGTACAAGGCCGAGCCGCCGTGGCGCGTCCCGGTCTCCACCACCCACTCGATCGCGCGCTGCTCGAAGATTTCCTGGTAGTTCCAAAGGTCGAGCGGGTTCTTGAGGATGCGCACACCGCGATAGCTGAGCTGTTTCCAGATCAGGCTGTCGTAGTACCACTTTAGATAGGCTTCGCCAGCCGGACTCATATCGGTTTTATTCCGACCACGCGCATGTCTCGCGGCTCTCTCAGCTTAAACTGCGCAGGCTCCTCGCAGATCAAATCCGGGCGCATGCCCGCGCGCGCAGGCG